>JAOTVR010000161.1 GCA_029863305.1 Gammaproteobacteria bacterium
AACAGCTAATTTTGGCTGGCTGGGACATATCCTTGGCGGCTTCCTGTTCGGCGTGGGCATGACCCTGGCGTCGGGCTGTGGCCAGCGCACGCTGGTCCGGTTTGGCGGCGGCAACCTGAAGTCACTGCTCGTCGTGCTGCTGCTCGGCCTGACTGCCTACATGACAATGCGTGGCTTGCTGGCGCTGGTGCGGGTGAACGCGATCGAAGTCACGAATATCAATCTGGCTGCGTCCAACATAAGCAGCCAGGGTATCGACACGCTGATCGCTGCCGCGACCGGTCTCGACAGCGGTACGACTGTCAGGTGGATCGTAACCCTTGTGTTCGGATGCGGGCTGGTCGTGTTCGCATTTGCCAGCAAGACGTTTCGAAACAGCTTCGACAACATCCTGGCCGGTCTCGCCATCGGCCTGATAATTGCCGCCGGCTGGTATGTAACGGGTGTGATCGGCTTCGACGATTTCGATCCAGTGCGGACAGAGTCGTACACATTCATTGCTCCGACCGGAGAAAGCCTGATGTACCTGGCGACGTTCACCGGCTCGACGATCAACTTCGGCGTAGCCGCTGTCTTCGGCGTCATTCTTGGCTCCTTTCTCTACGCCATTGCAACGCGCAGGTTTCACCTCGAGACCTTCAGTGACCGCGGCGATATGCTGCGGCACATTTTCGGCGGAATCGCCATGGGCTTTGGCGGCGTGTTGGCTCTCGGTTGCACCATCGGCCAGGGTGTCACAGGCATGTCCACGCTCGCATTGGGATCGTTACTGTCGCTGATCAGCATTGTTTTCGGCAGCGCGCTGACGATGAAGATCGAATACTATCGCCTCGACGACCTGTCGTTTCTGACTTCTCTCAGGCAGTCGCTTGCCGATATGAAACTGTTTCCCGGCGCTCGCAAGACCAGCTGAATCTCCCCGCTCCGGTCTGACGCCGGCAGCAGGAAAATGGCCAATCTCGGCTTGCGACACCTGTTCGTAATACTCTGACCGGGTCGGCTGCGCTAGGTACAACCCAGAATTGACTGATGGGGGTCATGTGCGAGCATGTTCCTGATTGCCTGAGTACGGCATCAAGGAGGGGAAAATGCGCAGACGAATCAGATTGACAGGCTCGGCGCTTCTGGCAACGGCACTGTTTACCAGCGGTGCAGTATTCTCAGCTCCACCTGGGCAACCGGCGAATGAGACGGGGCCAGGCGTCTACGATGAAGCCGCGTACACCGAGTACGTCGAGAACACGATGCAGAAGCTGGACAGACTGTATCTGGATTTTTGCGTGACGTGCGGAGCGGATGCAGCCGGGGCAAGGCTGGCGAAGCAGGAGTTTCTCGCTACGGTTCGTGACCTGATGCAACAAATGAACGCCAGGTTTGACAATCTCGACCCCAAAGAGGGTGCCGCGTTATCGCCCACGGATACACTGGTCACCGTGCATGTGCTGACCATGCTGGTCGACATTCTGGCGGCCACTGAAATCGAACAGATGGCAGCTCATCCCTATATCGAGTAATCGAGACAAGGCTGGCTCTCTCCGGCAGGTCCGCCAGATCGGGCGCACGGGATTCTGCATCCTCAACCGCGCCCGGCGCGAGCACGGCTACGCGTGATTCCCGGGACCGAAGCGTTCACAGCGAGGCACCAATGGGCCGCGTGGACTCGTACAGGGGTTGCATTATGGCTAGAATCCCCCAGCTTTCTCGTCAACAGGGGCGCAGCATTGCGACATAGGGAGTGACCATGGCCGATTCACCGTTCGTCATCGACGTCACGCAAGAGAACTACCCGCAGCTCATGGAAGCCTCGTTCAAGGTCCCGGTGCTTCTGGACTTCTGGGCCAGCTGGTGCCAACCGTGCCACATCCTCATGCCGATCCTCGGCAGGCTGGCCGAGGAATACCAGGGCAAGTTCCTGCTGGGCAAACTGAACACGGAAGAGCAACAGGAGATAGCCGCCCAGTTCGGCATCCGCAGCATTCCGACCGTCAAACTGTTTCGTGACGGCCAGGTCGTGGACGAGTTCATGGGCGCGCTCCCGGAGCGGGCGGTCCGGGAATTCCTCGACCGGCACGTGGCGCGCGAGTCGGATGTGCAGGTAGCGACGGCGCGTGAACGCCTGCTTGCCGGTGACGCAGAGAGCGCGATTGCATTGTTGATTGAAGCCCGCCAGGCCGATCCGGACAACCCGCGGGTCACCGTGGCCCTTGCCAGGGCGCAGGCCGCGACAGGCGACATCGACGCCGCCGAGGCGACCCTGGACAGCCTGCCGGCAAACGAGCGGGACAAGCCGGAAGTCACCACCCTGCGCAACCATCTGTTCTTCGAGGGCCAGGTGGCCGGGGCTCCCGCGGCAACGGATCTCGAGACCAGACTCACGGCCCATCCGGGCGATCACCAGGCCCTGTTCCACCTGGCGCTGCGCAAGGTGATCGACCAGGACTATGAGCTGGCGATGGAACTGCTGCTGCGGCTGATGCAGGAAGATCGCAATTTCAAAGAGGACGCCGGCCGCCGCACGTTGCTGAAAGTGTTCGAACTGCTCGGAGATGACCCACGGGTGAGCCGATATCGCAGGCGCATGGCGAGCCTGTTGCACTGACGACATTATCGTCACGCATGTCATGTCAGCATGCGATGCGGCATCGCTTTGCGCACATCGGGGCGCAGTGTATCCTCGGTGCGGGATCCGATCGATCCGGTCAGGTTGAACAAAGAAGATCTCAAAGGGGAAACTGGTGAAAACAACTCTGATTGCGGCAGTAACCGTCGTAGTGTCCGCATGGATGCTCGCCGCGTGCGATGTCGAAGTGCAGAAGGACGAAGGCGCGAGCGAAGCGTTGGCTGCGGCCGAGGCGAAACTTGCCCAGATGGCAAGCTATGATGCGGAAATTGCTGCTGTCAAAACGTGGCGAGAGGTCTGGGATAGCGCAGAGGTGGACAAACTCGACGCGATCGCAAATAGCGATTACAAACGTACCGCACCGGATCTGGACGCCGACAGCCTGGACGAACTGAAAGCGTTCATCCTGCAAGTGCATGCAACCTACCCGGATTTCAACATTACTAACGACGGTATGGCAGCCGGGCCGGACGGTGTATTCATGCAGTGGACAGTGACCGGCTCGGATACGGCACGCGGCGAGGATTCGACGGGCAATTCGATGAACATTACCGGAATCTCACGCTACCGGTTTTCGGATGGCAAGATCTCCAGCGAACTCGTGATATTTGATACGGGGTCGGCATTGACCCAGCTCGAAACTTCCGAGTTGCCACACACGGCCGAGTAAGGCCCAACAGCTTTAGCCCGGATGGCGGGCGCTGCTACGCAGGCGCCCGCCCTTTTCGGAAAACTGACAATCGTGATTGCCTAGTCGCGGCTCGCAATCCTGACGCCGTCGCTTACTCTATCGCTCGGGTGCGCGACCACCCGTTCTCCAGCCTCCAGGCCCTCGCGAATCTCTGCGATCACACCGTTGCGTTGACCGGTCTCGACACGACGAAGAATCGCACGTCCGTCGTCTTCGACGAACAGGGCCCAGCCAGCTCCTTCCCGGAACAGAGCCGTCAGCGGCACGGCAAGGACGGCGTCCGCTTCCCACAGCACCACCCTCGATTCGACCTGGTAGCCATGCCCGAGCTTTTCCCAGCCCTCGTCATTCGCAAAATCAATGATGACGTTGACGCGTTGCTCCTCAATGCCAAGCGCAGAGATCTTCAGGAAACCGAATGGCTCGACGAGTCGAACCCTGCCCTCGAGCGCTTCGTCTCCGCCCCAGTTATCGATAACAACGCGCTGGCCGGCTTCGATTTTCACCGCGTCCATCGACAGGTAATCGACGACGATCTCGAGGTCGCCGGGGTCACCGATCTGCATCAGCAGATCACCCTCTCGCACGACCCGCTCGCTGCGATCGGCGATTTGCAATATGCGGCCACTTACGGGCGCCGTGATCGGGATGCAGTCACACTCTTCATGGGTGCCCTGTGTCTGCAGGGGCGACACGAGCTGCGCACGCGCCACTTCGAGTTCGTAGTTTCGAACCTGCAGCGCCGCACGTGCCGTTTCCAGTCCTGCGTGACGCGCCTTGTAGTCTCTCTCGGAGCTGTCGAGGTCACGCTTCGAGACGCTTCCCTCGATAACGAGTTCCTGCATGCGCGCATACTCGGTGCGCGCGAAGTCGTAATGCGCTTCGGCATCCTTGACCGCTGCCGTGGCCAGGTCGCGCGCAGCCTCGGCGGCCTGGATCATGGCACGCGCCTGCGCCTCGCTGCGGGGGTCGAGCAAGATCGGGTCGCCCGGCTCGATCTGCGCGAGCACAGTCTCGTTCGCGGTGACAGGGTCGCCGACGTGCCTCTCGATGCGCTGCACGCGTCCCGCAACCGGTGCCGACAGGGAATAGACGTCGTGCACCCGGGTCTCTCCCTCTTCATCAAGCGTCACGACCAGCGGGCCGGGCCGAACCTCAATGAGATCCACCATAACCGGTCGCGGTGCAAAGCTTAACCCCAGGGCAACTACGATGATTCCTGCGATGACGGTCCAGATCACGATGCGCTTGGCATTTGCTGTCATGGTCTACTCCCGGGTCTTCAGGACTTCGATTAAGTCGAGGTGATCCAACCGATGACGCACGACGAATGCCGACAGCAGGGTCGCCGCCAGCGCGACGATAACTGACAATCCATAGGTCGACGGCTCGATCGTCAACGGAATGCGGAACAGCTCGGTATTGAATGCTGCGGCCATGAGTTCGGAGAGTCCGCGGCCGAGCAGGCAGCCCAGCGGCAGTGCAACGGCGATCAGGAGGCCGATTTCACCGAGCAGTATGTAGGAGATCTCACCACGGCTGAAGCCGAGCACGCGAAGTGTCGCGAGCTCGCGGCCACGCTCAGACAGTGCGATGCGTGCGCTGTTGTAGGCTACGCCGAAGCCGAGCGCACAGGCCAGGCTCGAAAACAACGTAATAAATACCATGATGTGCTCGACGATCGTGCCGTAGAAGGAGTCGATCGCAGCCTGGCGCAACATCACGGCCGACACCATCGGCAGCTCTTTGAGCCTGGCGTATAACGCCGCCTCATCGCGACGATCGATGAGCAAGTTGACATACTCGGCACTGGGCCGTTCTTTAAGCAGTCGGTTCAGTGCATCGATGTGAACGAATGCCGGCATCGCGATGTAGGTCTCTACCAGCCCGACGACCGGCATGGAGATCGCCGGCCGGCGCCCCTCGAGTACGTCGACCCGGACCTCGTCGCCTACGGCGACACCGAGCTTGTCGGCCAGAACCGTACCGAGAACCAGACCGCTCGGTGGCACAGGTATGACTCGCGCGCTCGCGTCGTCGAAGATCGGTTGCAGCCAGGCATCTCCTTTGAGACCCGTAAGCGCGCCTCGATGAGTGACCGGCCCGACAGACAGGTCGGCGCTGACGATACGCATCGGTTCGACGGCCAGCACGCCGGGCAGGTGTTCGAAGTCGTGCAGAATTGTTTCGGCTTGCGGCTCGGCGAGGCCGATCGTC
>JAOTVR010000162.1 GCA_029863305.1 Gammaproteobacteria bacterium
CAAAGTCGCAATCGTTGCCGAAGCGGGAACGCTGTGGCTTCTCGATCGACCATCGGGTGATCTCGTGCAGGTCATACCGTCTGCGGCCGAGCCCGCACGCATTCGCCCGGGCCAGGGCCTCGCGGGTCAGTGCGCCGCCGACCTGCAAATTACCAATATTCACGAATGCCGCGACGATGCGCAGTTTGCGGCATCACCGCTTGTTGTCGATGATTTCGAAACACGCTCGCTGCTCAACGTCCCGATCACCGGCCAGGAGGGACAGTTGCTGGGCGTCATGCAGTGGCTCGGCGAGCATCCGGGGCAATTCGATCAACACGACCAATGGATCGCGCCCGCGCTCGCCGCCGAGGCCGCGATTGCCATTCAACATTCCGAGATGACCAGCGAACTGCTCGCCAACGCCATTCTCAGCCAGGAAGTCGCCGTCGCCAGGGAAATCCAGATCAGCACGCTGCCCGAAACCATGCCCGAGGTGGCTGGCTATGACGTGCACGGCCAGTTCCTGCCGACCGATCATACCGGCGGCGACCTCTATGACCTCGTCATGCTGGACGGGCGGCTGTTCATCCTGCTCGGCGATGCCACGGGACACGGTTTCGGCCCCGCGCTGTCTGCGACCCAAATGCAGGCCATGCTGCGTGTCGCATTCCGGCTCGGCGCGGACCTCGATGCCGCCTATGTTCAGGTCAATAATCAACTCAATGAAGATTTGCCCGACGATCGTTTCATTACCGCCTTCATGGGTTTCCTGGACCCTGTCAGCCACGAGGTGGAGTTCCATTCGGGCGGCCAGGGGCCGATACTCTGTTACCGCGCGGCGAGCAACAGCTGCGAGTGGCACAAGCCGACGAGCTTTCCCGTCGGCATCATGGAACTCGACGGCACGGCAAAGGCGCAACGAATGGATCTGCAACCCGGCGATGTGCTGGCGGTCATCTCCGACGGTGTCTACGAATTTGCGACGGCAGACGGTGTGGATTTCGGGGAAGACGGTGTCGCCCGCGTCATGCAACAAAACCACACACGACCGATGTCCGAGCTGGGGCAAAAGCTGATCGACGCCGCCTTCGAACACGGCGGTGACGTCGAGCAGGCCGATGACATCACGTTAGTACTCGTGCGGCGCTTGCCCGACTAGCGTCACGCAGCAACGGAGCATAACGATGCAACAGGATTTTGGACGCAGCCTTGACGAACTGAAGAATATTGTCGCTTTCACCGACGAGTTCTTTGCCAGCAACGGCATTGATCCGTCCGTGCGCTACATCGTCGACCTCTGCGTCGAGGAATTGTTTGTCAACATGGTGACCTACGACACGGAGACCGATTCGGACATCTCCATCGAGATGGCGCCTCATGAGCATGGCGTCGAGGTGAGCCTGACGGACTTCGGTGTCGAGCGTTTCGACCCTCGAGAGGCCGCCCCCGTCGATATCGATGCACCGCTGGAACAACGCACTCCCGGCGGGCTCGGGCTGTATCTCGTACTGAAGACGGTCAGCTCGATTCATTACGAGTATCGTAACCGCAACAGCAAGATCACGTTTATCGCAGACCGGAAGTAAGTATATGTTTCAAATTGGACTTGATGAGGCAGGCACAATAATCGCGGAGGGACGACTTGATGCGGCGCAGGCCCCCCACGCACAGGAGTTTCTCGACGCAATAGAGCAGGAGTGCATCCTCGACCTGGGCAAGCTCGAGTACATCTCCAGCGCCGGTCTCGGTGTATTGCTGCGCACCCACAAGCGCCTGATGGGCAGCGGCGGTGGCCTGAAGCTCGTCAACGTCAATAGCCACATCAGTGACATCTTCATGTATTCGGGTTTTGACAAGCTCTTCGAGATAGAACCCGCCGGATGAGAATTTTCTTCAAAAACCGACCAACCTTTCCACGGCCCGGGAGTAGTTATGGATAAGGACCGGGAAATGGCGATGGTCGCTGACTGCCAGAACGGCAATAAGAAGGCAATGGAAACGCTTGTGAGAGAACTGCAGAAGCCAGTCTACAACGCAGCCTACCGCATGATGGGTAGTGCCGATGAGGCGGCAGATGTGGCGCAGACGACGTTTCTCAAGGTGTTCGAGAACATCGACCGTTTCGATCCCAAATACAGGTTGTTCAGCTGGACCTATCGCATAGCCGTGAACACCGCCCTTGATCAACTCAAGCAGCGCAAACGCACCAAACCGCTCGAGCAGGCACCGGAATCAACCATGGGTCTGCCGCAGGAAACGACCGCCACATCACAGCTCAGCGCCGAGGTGCAGTCCACCTTGATGGAGCTGAGCGACGATCAGCGTTCCGTGATCGTGCTGCGCTATTTCAGCGACTGCAGTTATCAGGACATCGGCCGGATTCTGGAGTTGCCCGAAAAGACGGTGAAATCCAGGCTGTTCACGGCCCGCCGGCAGATGAAGCGCAAACTGCAGGAGCACGGAGTATTGTCGTTATGAATGATGATCGAGCACTGGAGTTGCTCAGTGCCGCGGCGGATGGTGAGCTGGGCGCCGACGACAGGGCCGAACTGGATCAATTGCTCTTGTCCTCGACCGAGGCGCGCGAGTCGAAAGCCGAACTCGAAGCCCTGGACTCTTTGCTGAAAGGCTTACCCGAGCTAGAGCCCCCTGCGTATCTCCACGCGCAGATCATGGCCCGGGCCAATCCGACGACCCCACCACAAAGACCTGCGAAATTTGCGTGGTTGGGCGCGCTTGTACCGGGCGCCGGATTGCGCTACGCCCTTGCTGCTGCCACTGGGGCCCTGGTAGCGGCAATTTTTATCACTACGGGGTCGATGCTCTCGGATCCCGACGACGTCACCGACCTCGTTGGAACGATGGCGCCAAATGCGGCGTCTGCGAACACGGATGTCATCGACAGCTTTGCATTTCGTGATGCCGGTTTTGAAAGCGATGTGCAACTGGAGCGCAGCAATGGCTCTTTGTTCCTCAATGTCCAAATGAGTACCGCGGCGCCGCTGGACATTTCAGTGGATATGGCTGGCGCCGGACTTAAAGCGGACGCTATCGCACAAATCGAGAGTGATTTCGACTTGATCTCCCTTGTCGACCAGGCATTGTCCCTGCGGGCTGTCGGTGAGCAGAGATTGACCATTTTATTGCGCCGTGTCGATGACACGGCGTCCGCCGAAGAGGCAAAAATTTCGCTTGAGTTCTCAAGCGATGGCAGATTGCTGCAGCGTGGGACGCTGACAGCGACTTTGTAAGGAGCAAGGCAATGAGTACTGAAAACAAATCTCGATCCAGAACAATGATCGTCGCGTTCGCGGTGGTGATCGCGGTGGTCGCATATGTCGGCGTCAAGTACCCGATGCCAGGCGACGATGCGGTTGGCACGGTAGCTCCCGCCGAACGGCATCGCGGCGAACAGATATCCAGCGACGATGTCACGCTGGACGACGAGAGCGTAGCGAAAGTGATGCAAACGGATGTCTATCAGAGGATCATCAGCGATCCCGAGTTCGCCGAGGCCATACAAAGCGACGCGTTCCAGAGCGCCTTGCGCGATGAAGCGCTGATGGCAGCACTGCGCAATGATTCGATGCGCGATGTACTGCGAAGTGACGGAATGCGCGATGTGCTGCGGGACGATGGATTGCGCGATGCTTTGCGCGACGATGGGCTGCGAGATGCTTTGCGTGACGATGGGCTGCGAGATGTCCTGCGCGACGACGGGCTCCGCGACGTTCTGCGTAACGATGGCCTTCGTGAAGTCCTGCGCTCCGATGGCTTGCGTGACGTTCTGCTGAATGACACGTTCCGCGATGTTCTGGCCAACGACTCTTTCCGTGATGCATTGTTGAGCGACGCTACGCGCGAAGCGCTGCGTGGCGATGTCGGACTCGAAGATGCGTTGCGCAACGACGTCGGGCTCGCCGATGCGCTGGCCGCCGATCTCGAATTGGCCGATACGTTCAAGAGCGACGTTTTTCGCGATGTTCTCCTGAGCGACTCGCTTCGCGATGGCTTACGCGGAGACACGTTCCGCTCGGTTCTGCGGAATGATGGGCTGCGTGAGGCCTTTCGTAATGATGGAATGCGCCGCGCCCTGCGAGCCGATGGGCTCCGTGACGTCCTGCTGGCCGACGGACTTCGTGACATCCTGCGCAGCGACGCACTTCGCGACGTGATGCTCAACGACGCAATGCGCGACGTCCTGCGCGACGATGCGATGCGTGATGTTCTTCGCAGCGACGGCCTGCGTGATGTTCTGCTCAGCGACGGCCTGCGTGACGCGTTTCTCAGCGACTCATTACGGAATGCCTTGCGCGACGAGTCATTCCGCAGCGCATTGCGCGTTGACACATTCCGCGAATCACTGCGCGCTGACGCGTACCGCCGTATGCAGCGAGGATCGACAGACTAGTTGGGTCTCCTGATATTCGCATCAAGCGCGTAATTGGACTCATAGCCCTTTCTGCGCTCGCCAGTCCGGCGAGCGCAGAGCCCTTTGAGATGGACCTCGTCGAGACCGGCGAGGTCCGACTCTTGTATCTCGACCCGTTTCAGACTTATCTCGTTCCGCACACGCTGCGAAACTTTCACAATTCGCTCGATTTTCAACGCAAGATTTTTGAATGGACGCCGCACGAGAAGTCGACTGTTATTCTGACGGATCTCAGCGATTACGGTAACGCCGGTGCGGGCGCCTCACCGTACAATGGCGTCTCGGTGTTCATCGCGCCTGCCAGCCGTACGCTCGAGACCATGCCGAGCAGCGAGCGCATGTTCATGATCATGAATCACGAACTGGTGCACGTAGCGAACATGGACGTTGCGAGCTCGAAAGACCAGCGCTGGCGCAAGTTCTTCGGCGGCAAGCCACGCCAGTCTGACAGCCATCCCGAGTCCATTCTGTATAACTACCTGACCGTGCCGCGGCTCAGTTCGCCGCGCTGGTATCTCGAGGGCGCAGCCACGTTCATGGAGACGTGGATGTCGGGCGGCACCGGCCGCGCCCAAGGCCCGTTCGATGAAATGGTGTTTCGTGCCAAGGTTCGCGATGACGCCTATTTCTACAGCCATCTGGGCATCGTGTCCGAAGGTGTTGCCATCGACTTTCTGGCTGGCGTGAACGCTTACCTCTATGGCACCCGTTTTATCAGCTATCTTGCGTACGAGTACTCACCCCAGCACGTGATCGACTGGTTGCAGCGCGGCGAGGACAGCGAGCGCTATTATTCAAAACAATTTCAAAAGGTCTTCGACAAGTCACTGGAAGACGCGTGGAACGACTGGATCGCTTTCGAGCATGAGTTTCAGGAAGCAAATCTCGCCGCACTGCGACAGTTCCCGCTCACCGAGACCGAGCCGCTGACAGGGCAGACGCTGGGCTCCGTGTCGCGCTCTTACGTCGATGAAGAACGCCGGGAGATGATCGGTGCGTTTCGCTATCCTGGTGTGGTCGCACACGTTGGCAGATTCTCGCTCGATACGGGCGAGGTTGAACACGTTACCGACATCAAGGGGCCGATGACCTAT
>JAOTVR010000163.1 GCA_029863305.1 Gammaproteobacteria bacterium
GAGCCGTAGTTCGACTGAAGGCGCAAGGTATCCGCAAGCGCAACGTAGGCGAGGGCGAAATCCGGGTCCTGGCCGATCGCTGAGTGAAGCAGGTCCGCGGCGCGGTCGAGCTCTCTCGGGCGACGCGATTCCATCAGCTGCCGCGCCTCGAAATAAGCGTCGAGTGCGGCCATGTTCTCGGTCGGGACGCGGATGAACCTGCGCTGCTCCTCGGGCGTAAGCTCCGTCTGCAGGGACCGGACCACCGCGGTGGCGATCTCGCTTTGGATGGCGAAAACGCTCGTAGCGCTGAGCTCGCGATCGAACTGCTCGATCCAGACGTACTCACCGGTTCCCGCGTCGACAAGCTGCACGTTAATCCTGAATGCGTCGGCGTCGTTGCGGACGCTGCCTTCCAGGACATGACTGACATCGAGCTGCGCGGCAATCTCGGCGACGTTCGCATTCTGTCCGCGAAACGAGAACGACGATGTGCGCGCGATGACTTTCAGTCCCTGCTGTCGTGCGAGCGAGTTGATGATCTCTTCCGATACACCGTCTGCGAAATACGAACGGCTGTCGTCGGCACCCATGCTTTCGAAGGGCAGGACGGCGATCGAGGGTTTGTCGGAGGCGACGTCGATGTCCGGCAGCTCTTCGTGTTCCGGCGCTCGCGGTCCACTGAGGAACCACAGCGCTACCGCCGCTGCGACGATCGCTACGACGGCAAGCACTAATCGGCCCGTCAATCGAGACGCCGTTTCCGGTTGCAGATCGGGAGCCACTGCGACAGCAGAGTCGCCCAGCGCCTCGACCGGCAGCTCGAAGACATAGCCGCGGCGGGGCACGGTGCGGATCATGGTCTGGGAACTGTCGCCGAGCGCCTTGCGGATGTCGATCAGGCACTGCGTAACGGACTCGTCGGTAACCACGGTGCCGGCCCAGACGGAGTCCAACAGCTCGTCCCGGCCGACGACCTTGCCTGGCCGTTCGACCAGGTAGCGCAGTACGTCGAAGGACTTCGGCCGGAGACGCACCTGTGTGCCGTTCCGGAACAGCCCGGCGCGCTCCGCGTCGAGCGTGAACTCGCCGAAGTGATACCTGAGCTTTTCTTCATAAGCCTCTGACATAAATTCACTTTTACTAGTGGCGGACTCGGTAACGCACGGCGTTTAGCCGTTTTTTAGCCGCATTTTAGTCGCTCGTTCAGTTCTTGTGGCCCGTGTTGTCCGGATGCTCCGTAATGAGCAAAAAGAGCGGCCACGGGGCCGCTCGCCATTTTAACCACAACAGGGAGACAATCCATGAATCGATACACACTGACACTTGGTGCGATCGTTCTTTTGACACTGTTCGGCCGCCCGGCTGTCGCCGACGACAGTTGCTCGGTCCGCGCGATCGCCGGTAATTGGCTGTTTGCCACCAGCATCGGACGCCAGATGCTCGGCGGCCCGTTCCCGCCGGACAAGGACATCACCGCGATCGGCACGATGAATATCGCGCACGACGGCACGCTGAGCGGCACGTTCGACGTCACCGTCGAAGACTTCGCGTTCCTTCCGGGCGTTACCTACACGGGGTCGGTGACAGTTAACCCCGACTGCACCGGGACACTGAGCTTCGCCACCAGTGCTGACTCGGTGCGCACCGACAGCATCGCCGTTGTGAGCCGTCGCGAGATGCTCGGCATGTCGCAGGACTTTCTGAACTTGTGGACCTACCAGATCCGCCGTGTCCCGGCGAATCTTCGGAGCGGCGGTCACGACGACTGATGGCCGCCGGAAGCGATAAGGGGACAACCGATGAAACGAAACAACTCGTTACCATTCGGCTTTGCAGCCCTGGGCTTTGCCCAGGGCGCCGCTGCGGTGCAGCCGCCTGATCATTAACTTATGGCCCAAGTCTGGGAACGGGCTTTGCCGCAATTTCGTGCAGTCCGGCGTATCCCGTCGGTGGAGTCCTAAGCGATAGTTTAGAAGCGAAATACCAGACCCGCGCGGGCCTCCCACTGAGTAAGAGTTCTGGCGTCTACGCGTATCAGGCAGGTGCCAGCGCCATCGATACTGCTGCAAAAAATGTTGCTGTCGTCGTCTACGAATGTCGTGAACGCGAGTGCCTCGAGTCGTACACCCAATCTTTTGCTGGCATTCAATTGAACGCCACCGCCGAATGATGCCGAGAAGAAACTCTCGGAGTCGGTGCCGGGGAGCTCCGGATCAAACTGGGATACTCCGAGAGTCAATGCGATAAACGGACGCATATTGTCCCCGCCAAACAGGTATGTACCGCCGAAATGGATATGCTCGATGTCCATATCGATGGTCGGGTCATTGACCAGAAAGCCCAGAGTGTCTGCGTCGGTACGCTGCCGGGCGTAGAGCAGTTGGTATTGGCCATTTAGGTTAGCCTCGATATTGAAGAGGATTCCCTCGGCGCTTGAGTCGTTCAGGTCAACGCGGCCGGCACCGTCTTGTTCATCGAAGCTCCCACCCATTCGATAGGCGGCGTAAGGCGTAATTTCAAACCTGAACGATTCATCCGGTTCTGCTGCCGCGGGTGTGCAAAGTGAAATTGCGACGGCAAAGCCAAGGAACACCTTCGTAGAAAAATCACGGCAAGCCAATTTGTCACACCCAGAAGTTCGATACATGACAATTATCCAATAGCTCGCGACGATGCCAATTATATAGCTAGCAGGTGCGCCAATACACCGAGGGCATGCTGGCAGTCGATATCCTCGCCGGATTTCCAACGCCGTAGTTGTCAGGTGTCCGATACGCGTAACTGAAGGTTGGTATCACCCAGTTGGCGCAGTACGTCATTGGAAGGCGTGATGAAAATGCGAAAGCTTTCGTCAGCTGCGAGTTTTTCGTCGACCAGGAGATCGAACGCGGCGTTCTGCAATGAACGGACTTCCTTGATAACTCGCGCAAGTTCGTCCGGCTCCGCTGAGTCGGTCACGGACCGTCGCAGGGCTATGGTTTGCGTGTAAAACGTATCAATAAGGTTCTTGCGGCGCATCCGGAAGCTACGCACCGCGGCTATCGCGGCGCTACCAGTTGCTACGATTAACGTTACGACAACCTCCGCGATACCGGAATAACGCTCGTACACAGTCGGAGCGGATCGCTGCAAATACGCCTGCGTTCCGGCGTGGACAATATAGGTCGATCGGCTGGTATCGAAGTCACCGCTCAATTGCTGGAACAGTCCGGGTCGTTTGGCCGCGAGAGCAGGGCGCAAGCGGGTTGTTGACCCTCGTGCAGCCATTCTGTCGCTGGGGCTTGTCTTGTTGGGCGATATACGTTTGCCTGGAACCTACCCAGGACACCGTCGATGAACTGGCATGCTTGGGACGGATCAGTGGTTTTCTTGACGGCTCGGCACGGCGCAGGTTTCTAACGGGTTTCTCGCGGCAACTACGGATTGTCAGCCGCCAGGTACCCCGATAGCGTTGCTGTCAGGCCGGACTGATTTCGCAGGTGCGTCACGATTGTCCGCTGACCAGGCGATGATGCTGCCACACCTGGCCCCGTGGCAGCAGCTCTGGCCGCCACGAGCATGTAGGCACAAGGAAACGCTGGGATATCGTATGGGGTGTCATTTTCGGTCCGATCCTGCTGGGTTCCTGGTGGGCCTTTGTGCCGGCGATTCTGTCAGTCGTCGGGCTTGTGATCCGAACCGCGCTCGAAGACCGGACCCTGCTGCAAGAGCTCGACGGATATGCGGCTTACGCGGAACGTGTCCGCTACCGCCTAATGCCCGGGGTCTGGTAACTCAATGACCAGTGACCTGGACCTTAAGAAGAATTCCCTTTCACTGTACTTCGTGATTGCCTTTGCCGTGCCTATCGTCACGACAATCATCGTCGTGCTGGTGGCAGGTGCACCATCAGGCCTCGTGGTTACAGAGATGTCCGTGGCGGCCCTGGTGGTCGTGATGGGGATGGTCCATGCGCCCACGATCGCAGCCATTGCCGTGGTATTCCGAAGCCAGCGCCTTACGGGCATCAAGAACCTGTTTCGGCAATTGAAGTACTGGAAATTCGCGCCGCAGTGGTATCTCAAAGCGATTCTGATTTTTCCAGTAACCATCCTGGCTGTTCTGTTAATCCTTTCTTTGTTTTCTTCCAGTTTCAGCCCGGTATTGTCGTTGAGTGTGATGTCCTTCGCCGCAGTGTTCAGCACACTTTGGGAGGAAATCGGCTGGACCGGTTTCGCGACGCCGATCATGCTGAAAAGGATGAGCCCCTTGAAGGTCGGGCTGTCCCTGGGATTCTTGCATGCCATGTGGCATCTGGCCGCCAACATCTACGGGGCCGGCGCCTTTCACGGGGATCTGTTTATCGTGAATTTCCTGGCGACGTCGGTTGGCATTATAGGGCTCCGGATCGTCACAATCTGGATCTATATGCGGACGAGCAGTTTGGTGCTGGGCTGGTTGACGCATCTGGGTTTCACGGGCGGGCAATTGTCATTGGTGTCGTTTGCTCTGACATCGCTCGAGACCATTGTCTGGAACGCGGCGTTTTCAGCTGCGGTGATCGGGATTGCTGTTTTCCTGGTCGTACGGAATAAGGATTTGATGCGTCGCTGATCGTTGGGTTTGACCTCCCTTGCGGCGCCGATCACTGTTATCGCCAGGAAACGTCAGGTCTGAACACTCTTCGAACAATCAAAGCGGTTCACACAGCCATCTGGGCGATCTTAGTCGTGTGCATTCTCGCAATTCCTGCATTGGGATGGACTGAAATGTATCGTCAGACTATCTGGATAAGCGGCATCGTGCTCGTGGAGATACTCGTCCTTGTCTTGAATGGGTGGCAATGCCCGCTTACTCGCGTTGCTGCTCGGCACACAGATGATCGGCGAGACAATTTTGATATCTTCCTTCCGGCATGGCTTGCGCGACACAATAAAGTGATCTTTGGATCACTTTTTGTGGCCGGAGAGGTCATTGTAATCTTACGGTGGCGCGGCTGGATAGGTTGAAACTGCAGCCATAAGCGGCCGCAATTCAGGGGCAACGAGCGGGCGTGGCGGTCAGGCTATAGACCCTTTGAGATTAATGATCCGAGCTGCTTACCGAAGTAAATAAAGCAAACGCCTAGTGGTACCAAAAAAAGTGAATACATGAATAATTCGTCCTCTCCGCGAAACAAGAAGTAATGCAGAAATGTAAAGAGTGGGAGCAGGAGGATAATTATGCCCGCGAATCGCCAAATTAGAGTCGCCATGGTTTCAGTACTCAATATCTCACTTCCTTGATACGTGTGATGAAGATAGTCTGGATCTGTATTTTACGCTCGTTTAGGTTTTCGGTCTGTCCGTTCTGGTTCAGTACCAGCTTCTGAGTATACAACCTGGCGAGCGTCTGGAGACTGGTATGGCCCCACTATTTCGGACCACCTAGTTAAGGCGCGATAATGCGCTTTGGAGGTGGGACATGGCAAGAAGGAAACGATACAGCGCAGAGTTCAAACGACAGGCATTAAGACGAGCTAACGA
>JAOTVR010000164.1 GCA_029863305.1 Gammaproteobacteria bacterium
TGATCATCGTTACCACGATGGTTGTCGGCCTCATTCTTTTGTTTGCGCTGGTCTCGATCGGCGCCGCTTTCTTGCGCTATCACAACTTCGAATTGTTTCTCGATGGCAGCAGGTTGCAGTCGGTCGGCGGCCTGCTGACGCGACACGAGCTATCCATGCACTTGAGCAAAATCCAGACTCTGCGGCTCGAGCAGGGGGTGGTGTTGCGCTGGCTCGGTCGCTACCGCCTGAGTGCACGTCAGGCCCGCAGCAGTCAAAAGCAAGGCAAGGATAAGAATTTCATCGTGCCTGTGATCACGGCGGAGGCCGCGAATCACCTGCGGGAACTACTGCTCGCGCCGGAGGGTGACGACCTGGTGCAGATTCCGACCAGCGAGTGCTTTGAGCCGATTTCGCCTTACTACATGCGTTCACACATCCTGTTTGTCGGACTGTTGCCAGCGCTGCTCGCAACGTCGGTGTTCTGGCTTGAGTTTGGCATTGCAAGTCTCGCCAGTCTGCTATGGCTGCCCGTTGTCATCCTGCTGAGCTATCAAAGCTGGCGACGCGCCGGATATCTATTGAGCGCGGAGGGCCTTGTTCGCCGGTCCGGATTGATCGGCTATCGCTCCGTAGCCCTGCTGTTTCGCAAGGTTCAGCGGGTAACGGTAACGCAGTCGCGCTACCAGCGCCGCAAGGGCCTTGCCAGCCTGCGTGTTTATATGGCGTCCGGCAGCGTGCGCATACCGTATTTGGGGCACGCCGCAGCGAAACAGTTGCGCGATTATATTTTGTACAAGGTAGAGTCGAGCCAACTCGCCTGGCACTGAGTTATACGTTGAAGCGGAAATGCATGACATCGCCTTCTTTGACGATGTACTCCTTGCCCTCCAGCCGTAGCCGCCCCGCTTCTTTCGCACCATGTTCGCCATTGCCGGCAACGAAGTCGTCGTAACTGATGACTTCCGCACGAATGAAGCCTTTCTGAAAATCCGTGTGAATCTCACCCGCCGCCTCCGGCGCGGTGGCACCGATCGTCGTCGTCCAGGCACGCACCTCTTTTTCACCCGCGGTGAAAAAGGTCTGCAGACCGAGCAAATGATAGCCGCCACGAATTACGCGATTCAGACCGGGCTCGTCAAAGCCCAGGTCGGCCAGAAACTCCTGCCTGTCGTCTTCATCAAGTACCGCAATTTCGGCCTCGATAGCGGCGCAGATCGCGACGACTTCGGACCCATCACCGGCCGCATGCTCGCGAACCGCATCGAGATGCGGGTTATTCTCGAAACCGTCTTCATCAACGTTGGCAACATACATCACCGGTTTACCGGTAATCAGATGCAGCTCGCGCACGAGCTTTGATTCATTCTCATCCAACTCCAGCGTCCGAATCGGTAACCCCTGGTCGAGGTGCTCCTTGACCTTTTTGATCGTGTCACGAAGATAGAGATCGTCCTTTTTGCCCGTCTTGGCGTTTTTTTCGGCCTTGTACAGCTGTTTTTCGACGGACTCGAGATCGGCAAGCGCGAGTTCGGTATTGATCGTTTCGATGTCGTCGATCGGGTTGATCGTGCCGGTTACGTGCGTCACATCATCGTTCTCGAAACAACGCACGACGTGTGCAATAGCGTGGGTTTCGCGAATATTGGCCAGAAACTTGTTGCCGAGGCCCTCCCCTTTCGACGCGCCTGCTACAAGTCCTGCAATGTCGACGAATTCCATCGTCGTGGGAATGGTCTTCTGTGGCTTGACGATGCGCTGCAGCACAGCCAGACGCGGGTCCGGCACCGGCACCACACCGACGTTCGGCTCAATCGTGCAGAACGGGTAATTCTCCGCAGGAATTTCGGCCGCCGTCAAAGCATTGAATAGCGTCGACTTACCGACGTTGGGCAGCCCAACGATGCCGCATTTGATTGCCAATCTACTGTTCCTTCGTATGCAGCGCTTTCATCGCCGCATTAAGACCGTCATCGATCAGCAGCGGCATGATGTCCATCGCTTCCTCGACATTTCTCTCGACAGCCGACTCGACATCTGCCGAGCCACGTTTGAGTACATAGCCGGTGACCTTGTCCTTCTCGCCAGGATGACCCACCCCAATCCGCAGACGCATGAAGTCCGCACCGCAGTGCCTGATGACGTCGCGAATACCGTTGTGGCCGCCGTGCCCTCCACCCTGCTTGAGCCGCACCGTGCCCGGCGGCAAGTCGATCTCGTCATGGGCAACCAGCAGTCGTTTCGTATCGAGACCGTAGTAATCGAGCATGTTTCGAATGGGGCCACCGCTGAGATTCATGTAGCTCTGCGGCTTGACGAGCCAGATATCGTCGCCCCGAATATTCACACGACAGTAATCTGCGTCGAATCTCTTCTCGTAGCGAAACGAGCCCCCATACTTGCGCGCCAGTGCATCTACGAACCAAAATCCCACGTTATGCAGCGTGCGTTCGTATTTGTCCTCAGGATTGCCGAGGCCGGCGATGATGCTCAAATGCGTCATTGGATCTGAATCTTAAATAAAAAGACCGCCCGGGAGGCGGTCTTTCCGATCGCCATCCTGCGACGACTAGTCTCTTTGTGAATCGCTGTCGTCGGGCGATTCGGCCGGAGCCGCGCCTTCGGCAACACCTTCGCCATGAGGCACTTCGCCTTCCAGTGCTTCGACCTCGACCTCTTCTTCGATCACGACTTCCCTGATGACGTGGATCGACACGATCGGTTGACTCTGCTCGGCCTCGTGCGCCAGTTCCGGAATCTCGACGCCCTTTGGCAACTTGATGTCCGACAGGTACATCATTCCGTCGAGTTCCAATTCGGAGATATCGAGGTCGAGATACTCCGGCAGGTCCCGCGGCAAGCACACGACTTCAACGTCGGTGCGCATCTGCGAGACGGTACCACCACCTTGCTTTACGCCTACCGCTTTATCTGCACCGACGAGGTGAATCGGCACATTCATGCGAATCTCTTCGTCTTCAACGATACGCTGAAAATCCAGGTGCATGATCTTCCGCAGAGACGGATGCCGCTGTACGTCTTTGACGATCGCGGCCTGACTCTTGTCGCCAACCTTGATGTTCAGCACACTCGAATAGAACGATTCGTTCTCGAGCTCGTGCAACACGCTGTTCTGGTCAAATGTCAGCGCGCGCGGCGGGCGGCCGGCGCCGTAGATGATTGCGGGTACTTTACCCTGACGACGCAGGCGGCGGCTCGCACCTTTCCCTGAGTCTTCACGGATATCCGCAATCAGATCGAATTTTTCAGCCATCACTGAACTCCGTTATCTAATTGATTTTGCTTGGAAAATTCCAGGCCTCGATCCTGCGGAGACTGCGACCATCCCCGGCAAGGGCGCGCATAGTAACCGGGGTCAGAGCCCTTTTCAAGGAAAACGGCTCTGACTGCTAGTCGACGTACAGTGAGCTTACCGATTCTTCGTCGGATATGCGGCGCATCGTTTCAGCCAGCAGCTCCGCTGTGGACAGTTGTTTGATGCACTTGCAGGCACGCGCCTCTTCGTTCAGTGGAATCGTGTCAGTCACGACCAGCTCGTCAAGCCGGGATTTCGAAATACGTGCCACTGCCGGACCCGACAGCACGGGGTGCGTAATATAGGCGTGCACCGAGGACGCGCCGTCTTCTTTGAGTGCATGGGCTGCATTACACAACGTGCCTGCCGTGTCGACCATGTCATCCATCATTATGCAGGTCTTGCCCTTGACCTCACCGATGATGTTCATGACTTCCGACCGATTCGCCTTGTCACGACGTTTGTCGATGATCACGAGATCGGCGTCGTCCAGTCTTTTCGCCAATGCCCTGGCACGTACCACGCCACCCACGTCGGGCGACACAACGACCATGTTGGTGTACTTCTGCTTCCACACTTCCCCCAGCAAAATGGGCGACGCGTACACATTATCGACAACGATATCGAAAAAACCCTGGATCTGGTCGGCATGCAGGTCGACCGTAAGCACCCGATCCACGCCAGCCACGCCGATCAGTTTTGCAACAAGCTTCGCCGTGATCGGAACGCGAGAGGATCTCGGTCGCCGGTCCTGCCGCGCAAAGCCGAAGTAGGGAATGACGGCTGTGATGCGCGATGCCGACGCGCGCCTCGCCGCATCGACCATGACGAGCAATTCCATCAGATTCTCCGCGGTAGGCGGACAGGTCGGCTGCACGATGAACGTATCGCGACCTCGAATATTCTCGAGAATCTCGACGTTGATTTCGCCGTCGCTGAAGCGGCCAACCTGTGCTCGAGATAATGGCAAATGCAGGTAGCGCGCAATATCGTGGGCCAGTTTCGGGTGCGCGTTCCCCGAAAAAACTGCCATTGATCCCGGTTCCACGACTCTCCCCCTGTCGATTCAGATGGCTGGGGCGGCAGGATTCGAACCTGCGGTACACGGGATCAAAACCCGATGCCTTACCACTTGGCTACGCCCCAATTTGCTGCATGTGCGGCGCAATTGTGCGGGCCTAGTCAAAGAAAATCCAGTGATCGATTACAAGTCGTACGCGCGTATCGCTGTTCTCGGCCGTGAGCACTTTCGGCAAGAGCTGACCACCACCCACGTCATAGCGAGAGTAGCTGACCGACCAATCGCGCTGCAGCAGCGTTTCGAGCTGGCCATGGTCGTTAATCCGGGTCTCGGCCGGCGCGGACGGATCCGGTATGCCGAGCGCCCAATAGCGCAAGCTCGCGATTGGAATGCTCCAGCCATAGCGGTAGCGGAATTCGAGTTCGGCATTCTGCAGCTCAGAGCGAATTCCGTCTTTGTCCGTCAGCGTCACCGAGTATCCATCCCCATCGATCCGGATCGCCCCGGCGCCGAGTGGCCCGCTGGCCGTAGCCGAGAATTCATTGTGCTGCTGCGCCCAACGCAATTTTCCGTTAAAACCGTCAGTTGCGGTCTTCACCGCAATGCGGCCAGCGAATTCCCAGTCCTCAAGGCCACCCAGTACACTCGCGCGCGTTTCCCAGCTGTCAATTTCCGGAAGCAAGGCGCTGCGCGGCGCCGCACATGCCGACAACAGCATTGTCAGTACGACAGCCGCCAGCCGGCCAGATTTACGGAGCTTCAGGGAAGAATCGCTCACGCACGTCACTGAGGAGATCGCTCTGCGGATTTTCGAGCTCGGCGGCTACCAGCAACTCGAGCGCTTCATCCTCACGCTCGAGCACGACCAATACTTCGACAAGATGCGCCGCGACCTCATGATCCGGAAACGCCTTGTAAGCACGTTCGAGCTGTTCGAGCGCTTCTTCGTGCTTTCCTCGCTTGTGCAGCACCCAGCCGAGGCTGTCAATGATCGCCGCGCTATCCGGGTCGTACTTCAGCGCCTTGCGGATGAATTTCTCGGCATCACGGTACTCATCAGTTCGATCCGCAAGGGTATAACCAAGCGCGTTCAGGGTAACGGAACTTTCCGGCCAGCGTTTCGC
>JAOTVR010000165.1 GCA_029863305.1 Gammaproteobacteria bacterium
TGTCGGCCATAGCAGCTTTGAGATTATCAATCTGGAGCATTGTATTTCCTTAGCCGACGGCTCCCTCGAGGCTGACGTTCAGCAGTGCCTGCGCCTCAACAGCGAATTCCATCGGTAGTTCCTTGAAAACTTCCTTGCAGAAGCCGTTAACAATCATATTCACGGCATCTTCTTCAGAGATGCCACGTTGCCGGCAGTAGAACAGCTGATCTGCCGAGATCTTGGACGTTGTTGCCTCATGTTCAATTTTTGCGCCAGGGTTCCTGACTTCCATGTACGGAAAAGTGTGTGCACCACACTCTTTGCCGATCAGGAGCGAATCGCACTGCGTGTGATTCCGTGCGCCGTCCGCCTGGGGCATGACCCGCACCAAACCACGGTAGGCATTCTGTGCGTGGCCGGCCGAGATGCCCTTGGAAACAATCGTGCTGCTCGTATTGCGACCGATGTGGATCATTTTCGTGCCCGTGTCGGCCTGCTGGTAGTTGTTGGCGACGGCTACCGAGTAGAATTCACCGACTGAATTGTCGCCGCGCAACACACAGCTCGGGTATTTCCAGGTGATGGCCGAACCCGTCTCGACCTGCGTCCAGGAAATTTTCGAATTCGCACCGCGGCAATCGCCACGTTTTGTCACGAAGTTGTATATGCCGCCCTTGCCGTTTTCATCGCCCGGGTACCAATTCTGCACGGTCGAATACTTGATCTCGGCATTGCCGAGTGCCACCAGTTCGACGACTGCGGCGTGCAGCTGATTATCGTCGCGCATGGGTGCGGTGCAGCCTTCGAGATAGCTGACGTGACTGCCTTCGTCGGCGATGATCAGCGTGCGCTCGAATTGTCCGGTATTGGCGGCATTGATTCGAAAATAGGTCGACAGTTCCATCGGACAGCGTACGCCCTTGGGGATATAGACAAAGGAGCCGTCGCTGAACACGGCGGAGTTCAGGGCCGCGTAAAAGTTGTCGCGTTGCGGTACGACGCTGCCAAGGTACTTTCGCACCAGTGCAGGATGATTTTCAACGGCTTCCGAGAACGGGCAGAATATGACGCCGGCATCAGACAGTTTCTCCTTGAACGTCGTTGCCACAGAGACGCTGTCGAATACGGCATCGACGGCAACGCCGGCCAGCCGGGCACGCTCGTGCAACGGTATTCCCAGTTTGTCATAGGTCTCGAGCAGTTTCGGGTCGACCTCGTCGAGGCTTTTCGGTCGGTCGTCGTCGGACTTGGGCGCCGAAAAATAGGAAATCGCTTCGAAGTCGATCGGCGGGTAGTGTACGTGTGCCCATGTCGGCTCCCGCATCTCGCGCCACTGACGATAGGCGCGGAGCCGCCAATCGAGCATGAACTCCGGTTCATGCTTGCGTGCTGAAATGGCGCGCACGACGTCTTCGTCCAGTCCAGGCGGAAAAGTGTCGGCAGCAATGTCCGTCACGAAGCCGTGTTCGTAGCGTCGGTTGACGATGCTTTCGAGTTTGTCTGGATCAGTAGCCATGAATCAATTCTTCGTTTCCACGGTGATCGGCATGCCCGAAAAACTGAAATTGGGCACCGGACTGTTGCTGCGCAGCAGGTCAATCAGGCTGATGTCTTCAAGGGCGCGTCGGATCGCGACATTAATACGTTGCCATGAGCTGCCAACATTGCAAACGCTTTCGTAGTCACAATGACTGTCGATGGCGCTGCACTCGGTGATCGATACCGGTCCCTCGAGCGCATCAATGACGCTGGCGGCACTGATGTCCTGCGGTGCACGCGCAAGCTGATAGCCGCCATTCGCGCCGCGCGTCGAGGTCACCAGCCCGGCCCGGCCCAGTGATTTGAGCAGCTTGCTGACGGTAGGCACGGCAATGCCCGTGGCCTGAGCAACATCGGCTGCGCTGCACACCACGGCGGGCTCTCCGGCCAGGTGCGCGAGGACCACGGTACCGTAATCGGTCAATTTGCTGATTCTGAGCACCTGCGTCTCCACTGTGGGAACCATAAAGGACTATTTTAGTCCTATTTGCAGGTGCAGGCTATAGATACAGCCATTATTTGCTATGCTACGCGCGCTTTCGCGACCGCCTCGGGTCGCTGACTAACGGGAGTGGGAAGCTGCCTGACAAAATCATTGAAGTCCGCGATGTCGACTTCTCGCGCGGCAATCGTACGATATTCAGAAATCTGAATCTGACGATTGAGCGTGGCCAGGTGACCGCGATCATGGGCCCCAGCGGGACCGGCAAGACCACGCTCCTGCAGCTGATAACCCGGCAGCTGCGCCCTGATCGTGGTCAGGTCCTGGTGGACGGCGTTGATATCGCGACGCTGAGCCAGGCGCAGTTGTATCAGCTGCGGCAGCGCTTTGGGGTGCTGTTTCAAAATGGTGCGCTGCTGACCGACATGAGCGTGTTCGAAAACGTCGCTTTTCCGATACGCGAGCATACGCGATTGCCCGATAGCCTGATTCGCCACGTTGTATTGACCAAGTTGCATGCGGTAGGCCTGCGCGGTGCGGCCGATTTGATGCCATCACAATTGTCGGGCGGTATGGCGCGACGCGTTGCGTTGGCGCGAGCGATCGCGATGGACCCGGACATACTGCTTTATGACGAACCGTTCGTCGGGCTCGACCCGATTTCGATGGGCGTCATTGTCAAGCTGGTGGGGCAACTGAACGATGCGCTGGATATTACCAGCATCGTCGTAAGCCATGACGTCCACGACGTTGCTGCGGTCGCTGATTTCAGCTACGTCATCGCGGACGGCGATGTTGCTGCATCGGGCACGCCTGAGGAACTTCGCAATACGTCGTCTGAACTCGTCAAGCAGTTCATGCATGGGCTCCCGGATGGACCGGTTGGATTTCACTACGATGCGCCGGACTATGCAGAGCAATTGCTCGGCACACGATCGGATAGCCGCTGATGTTTCGCGATATTTACGTCACGTTTCACGGATTCCTGCAGAACTTCGGCGCGATGTGCCTGTTTCTGGCCCGGCTTGTGCAGTACACCCCTTCGGTTCTGATCAAACGCTATTCGCTGGTGACTTATCAGGTCTACAACGCGGGTGCGTTATCGATCGTCATCATTATGGTCAGTGGCTTGTTCGTTGGCGGTGTTTTGGGACTGCAGGCGTACTCGAATCTCGAGCGTTTCAATGCCGAGGATACTACGGGAATCTTCGCGGGATTTGCTCTGATAAAGGAAATCGGTCCTGTGATCACAGCTTTGTTGTTCGCAGGACGCGCAGGTACATCGCTGGCCTCCGAGATCGGACTGATGAAAGCAACCGACCAGCTGTCGGCAATGGAAATGATGGCCGTCGATCCATTGCGCTATGTCGCCGTGCCGCGCTTCCTCGGCGGTGTCATATCGATGCCGCTGCTGACAGCGGTCTTTACGACTGTCGGTCTGCTCGGCGCGCACCTCGTCGCGGTCGAATTGCTGGGTGTCGATGTCGGTGCCTATTGGCAACAACTGCAGAGCGCGCTGGACATGGAAGATGTCTATGAGGGCATTATCAAGAGCGTGGTATTCGGCATCATCGCGAGCCTGATGGCCGTCTGGGAAGGTTATAATTCGGTGCCGACTGCGGAAGGTGTCGGCAGGGCGACCACCCGAACGGTTGTGATCACGGCGATCGCCGTCCTGGTCTTTGATTTCATGATTACGGCATGGATCCTTTGAGGTAACGCAATGCAACAGACACGCACGATGGAAGTCGGCACTGGCCTATTCGCTTTGCTCGGCATTGGCGCGTTGTTTTTCCTGACGACGCAGACAACCGGAAACAATGATTTCGATGCAGACGCGACATATTTGGTTGAGGCGCGTTTCGATAATATCGGCAGCCTCAAGAAGCGTGCGCCGGTTTCGATGTCAGGTGTTACGATTGGCCGTGTGACCGATATCCGCTTCGATTCGGAATCGCTGGAAGCCGTGGTTTCGTTCGTCGTCGATAGTCAATATGACCAGATTCCGGACGACAGTGACGCGAGTATTCTAACGGCCGGATTGCTCGGCAGTCAGTATATTGGCCTGACAGCAGGCGGATCAGAATTCTATCTCGAAGACGGTAGTGAGATCCTGTTCACGCAATCTGCGATCGTGCTTGAGAATATAATAGGCAAGTTTCTGATCGGCGGGCCTCCCGAAGATGAGGAAGAGTAATTATTGAGAGACTGACGACATGTACCGAATTGTTTTAGCGACAGTACTGATTTGTTTTGCGTTGGCGACCTCCAACGCGCGCGCCGCATCGCCCAGCGACGTCATCCAGGAAGCCGTGGAGCTTCTGGCGGAAGGACTCGAAGGCCGCAAGGAAGAGCTCGCTGCGGACAAGGACGCGCTCTACGCGTTCATCGACAGCATTCTGATGCCGCGGTTCGACCGCCGTTTTGCGGCCGGAGCGGTGTTGGGCAAGCACTGGCGCAAGGCGAGCGACGAACAAAAAGACCGCTTCGTCAATGCATTCTATCTGACCTTATTGCATCGCTACGCAGACGGCATCCTGGAATTTGATACCGATCGTGTCGAAATCCTGCCGTACAAAGGCGATGCCAATAAACGAACCACTGAAGTCAAGACGCGAGTGCGACTCGACGACGGCAGCAACATTCCGGTTCATTACACACTTGTGAATCGCGATGATGAATGGCGCATGTTCGACGTAAAGATCGAGGGTGTTTCCTACGTCGTGAACTACCGCAAGGAACTCGAATCCGAGATACGCAGCTCCAGTCTCGAGAATGTCATTGCTCGTCTGGAGAACGATGCGGGCATCGTTGCCAGTGAATAAATTCGAGCTCAGGGATGTCGGCGACGGGCATTTTGAACTCAGCGGCGACATGTCATTCGCAACGGCTGCCGATATTCTGCGAGCGAGCGAGCGGTCGTTCGGCGAGTTCAGGAATCTCGAAGTAGACCTGTCAAAAGTTCGAAAAGCCGACTCAGCAGGACTGGCGTTGCTGCTTGAATGGAAAGCTCGGGCACATCAAAACGCGACTGAGATCGAATACGTCGGCATTCCTGACAGCTTGCTGGCGATCGCATCGACGACCGAGGTTAGTGACCTGATCTGAAACGGCTTGCTGCTATTCTTCGTCGTCGAAAAACTCGTCGAACATCTCGTCGTCGTAGTATTCCTCGTTGCTGGGCGGATCACCGTCGTAAATGCGAAACGTGCGATTTTGCATGAACGCTTCGCGCACGGTGATATACGGGTCTTGCGACTCCTCAAGTATCGAATCGGCAGAGAGTAGTCGGTAGCGGAGATCGACCAGCCGCAGGGCCCATACTTTGCTGCGTACGGACGAATTGTCGTAGTAAGTCCAGATGTCGGAGTAATAGTCGACAGGTACTGCGAATGCGTCAGAGGCCATATTCGGCCCCCAAAGCGGCAATACGATATACGGCCCGTCCGGAACGCCCCACACGGAG
>JAOTVR010000069.1 GCA_029863305.1 Gammaproteobacteria bacterium
ATTATTGGAAATAAGTCCCTGGCCCGGTTGCAGGAAGAAACGCAGAACAGGACCATTCTCCTCGACTAAAAGCTCCGACAAGAATTCGCGGGCGGCTGTGGTCGTCGGGTCATCGCGCCAGTGAATATTTTTTTTGCGGGCGCTATAGCGCATATGCAGCGCTCCGCAGGCCTGGTCATAGGAGAACACCGGTCCCGAGACCGCCGGCCGGACCTCGCGCCCACCTTCGATATTGGCCGGGATCGTCATGCATGCAGGATGCTCAAAGGCTGTGATGAACGCGGGGTCGTAATCACGCAATCTGATGTAGACGATCTCCGGGTCAATCGCGGCAGTCTCTCCCCCTGTTGCCGCGTCCTGCACGCAGTGGAGAATGACAGCGCGCACCCGGCTCGATGCGTCATTGTAGTAGCCATCGGTGTGCCAGCTGAGGCTGCGGTCGGAATACGGTACATAGTCACTTCGAGCACCCGCTGTTGCGACGCTCAGCTCGGCAACGCCATCGTCATTCGCACACAGGTGATGGTCGATTCGGCGCAGGCCGAAATGCGCGCCGAACGCGAGGATCGCTGCGCGGTCCACCACGGTGTCACGGCAGGAGTAGATCGCCATATTTGCCCGCCTGCAACTCGAACGGATGGCTGCCGTCGCGCGGTGATCCGGGTCGGCCAGCCCGCCGATATTGACAACGAGCTCATCCACGACCGTTGGGTATCTATTGAGCTTGGCGGCGCGCCATTCACGGTATTCCGTTGACCTGGAAGGAAACATCAATGTGCGCCGGACACCGTCGTATGCGGGTTCATGGTGATTGCAACATTACGCTGAAACGGAAGCAGAAAACCTCTTATTAATATATTATAATATACTGAATCTGGAGCTTTCGAGGCGCGGACTAGGTGTTTTCTGCAATTACTCGAGAGTTGCACAGGTCAGTACAATGCTGCGACGCGTGACAGGTGGGGATTGCCATGGCGAAGAAACCGCACGAGACCCCGTTGTTGAATGAACTGGAACACGGCCCCTGGCCGAGTTTCGTTGCAGGCCTCAAAAAACTGGCGAGCGACAATGACAAGCCGTACGCCAATATGATGAAGGACCTGCTGGGTCAGCTCGAACACTCCTACGAAACCCGCATGGGGTACTGGAAAGGCGGCACAGTCAGCGTCTTTGGCTATGGCGGGGGCGTTATTCCGCGATTCTCCGAAGTTGCCGAAGACTATCCCGACTCATCAGAGTTTCACACGCTGCGTGTGCAACCGCCCGCCGGATTGCATTATTCCACTGAGCTGTTGCGCAACATGTGCGACATCTGGGAGAAACACGGTTCAGGCCTGATTGCGCTCCACGGCCAGTCGGGGGACATCATGTTCCAGGGCTGCAGCTCCGATAATGTGCAAAAAGCATTCGATGATCTGAATGCAATCGGCATGGACATGGGTGGCGCCGGGCCTGCATTGAGGACGGCCATGAGCTGCGTCGGTCATGCCCGCTGTGAGCAGTCGTGCTATGACGAGGTGCGTGCGCATCGAACGATCATCAACGGCCTGCTCGACGAAATGCACCGCCCGGCATTGCCGTACAAGTTCAAGTTCAAATTCTCAGGCTGTCCAAACGACTGCGTAAACTCCATCCATCGTGCGGATTTCGCGGTCATCGGCATCTGGCGCGATAATATCCAGGTCGACCAGGAGAAGGTCAAAGAACATGTGGCCAGGGTAGGCCGCAAGCAGATGATCGATACGGTCATCGCCAACTGCCCGACCCGCGCGCTCAGCCTGAACGACGACGATACCCTGGATATTGACAACAGCAGCTGCGTGCGCTGCATGCATTGCATCAATGTCATGACCAAAGCCCTGTCACCCGGCAAGGAGCGCGGTGCGACCATCCTGATTGGCGGCAAGCGCTCACTGAAAATCGGTGACCAGATGGGCACGGTCATCATTCCGTTCATGCCGCTCGAGACCGATGAGGATTTCAACCGGCTTTATGAACTCGCGGAAACGGTTATCGAGTTCTTTGCCGAGAGTGCGCTCGAACACGAGCGTATCGGTGAAACCATCGATCGCATAGGCCTTGCCAATTTTCTTGAAGGCATCGGCGTCGATGTCGACCCCAACATGGTCAGACATCCGCGCACCAGTTCATATGTTCGAACCGACGACTGGGACGAAGAGGCGAAAAAATGGTTCGAACGGAAAAACGCTGCGATCGAGTAGGTCACTGGAGCATCTGTAGCAAAGTATACGAATAACTAACCGGCAGAGAGTAGCGAACATCAGGAGCTATCGATGAAAGAGGTGGAGAAACCTCGCAGGGCGGACGAATCCGGAGTCATGGATCCATTCCCGCATATGCACCCGCTGCTGAAGAAGAACTATGGGCAGTGGGACTGGCACGACCGGCTACGTCCGGGTGTCTTGCACCATGTCGCCAAGAGCGGTGATGAGGTATGGACAGTGCGTGCCGGGACGCAGCGCCAGATGGATGTGCACACAATCCGCAAACTTTGTGACATTGCGGATGAATTCGCCGATGGCCACTTGCGCTTTACAACCCGCAGCAATGCAGAGTTCATGGTGACTTCCCGGGACAAGACGGAACCACTGATCGAACGACTGAACAAAGCGGGCTTTCCGGTCGGAGGTACCGGTAACTCGGTATCGATGATTTCCCATACCCAGGGGTGGCTGCACTGTGACATCCCCGGCACTGATGCATCCGGTGTCGTCAAAGCGTTGATGGATGAATTGCACCACGAATTCACGCACGAAGAAATGCCAAACCGGGTACGCATCACAACCTCGTGCTGCCAGATAAATTGCGGCGGCCAGGGCGATATTGCAATCAACGTGCAGTACACGAAACCGCCCAAGATAAACCACGATCTTGTTGCCAATGTCTGCGAGCGTCCAGCGGTTGTGGCGCGCTGCCCGGTGGCGGCGATCCGTCCGGCCATGGTCAACGGCAAGCCGTCGCTCGAGATCGACGAGAAAAAATGCATTTGTTGCGGCGCATGTTATCCACCCTGCCCGCCGATGCAGATTAACGGGCCGGATTCAACCAAGCTGGCGATCTGGGTCGGCGGCAAGCATTCCAATGCACGCTCGAAGCCGACCTTTCACAAGCTTGTGGCTGCAGGCCTGCCGAACAACCCACCGCGCTGGCCTGAAGTGGCGGAGATCGTGAAGACGATCCTTTACGCGTACAAGGAGGATGCACGTGCCTGGGAGCGAGTGGGTGAGTGGATTGATCGCATTGGCTGGCCGCGTTTTTTCGAGATCACCGGGCTGGCTTTCACCAGGCACCACATAGACGATTGGCGCGGTGCGCGCAATAGCCTGAACGCATCGACCCATATTCATTTCTGATGAAGTTCGCGATTCTGATCAACGAAGGCCCGTTTACGCACCAGGCTTCGGACAGTGCGTATCGTTTCACCGCGGCCGCGCTCAACCGGGGCCACGAGATCTATCGCGTGTTTTTCTACAACGACGGAGTGTACAACTCCAACAAACTGTCGTCGCCGCAGACCGACGATCGTAACCTGGTTTCCTTGTGGGCAAAGTTGGGCAAGGAGCACGGCATAGATCTGGTGGTGTGTGTTGCCGCTGCGCTGCGCCGTGGCATCAAGGACGAGGTTCTTGAAGACGGGTTTCGGATTTCCGGGCTTGGTCAGCTCGTTGAAGCGGGCATCCAGGCTGACCGGCTCATCGTGTTCGGCGACTGAAGTGATATGAGCGAAATGAACGAATTCGACGAGAGCGCGCCCACGGTTGTCAAACGATTCATGTATGTCAACCGCAGGGCACCGTACGGCACGATTTACGCACTCGAATGTCTCGAAGTCGTTTTGGTTGCCGCGGCATTCGATCAGGACGTCAGCGTCGTGTTCCTGGACGATGGCGTATGCCAGCTGAAGAAGAACCAGGACACGACAGGCATCGGCATGAAGAATTTTTCGAAGACCTACGGGGCGCTTGATGATTACGATGTCGAGAAAATCTACGTCGAAAAAGAATCGCTCGCTGCGCGCGGTCTGACGGCCGACGACCTCGTGATACCCGTCGAGGTGCTGGCCGCAGATGATCTGCGTGAGGTCATGGCGCAACAAGACGTTGTAATCAGTTTTTGAATCCGATGCTGCATCTGATCAACAAATCACCGTTCGAGAGAAATGCACTGGATAGCTGCCTGCGCATGGCGAAGTCCGGGAGCGCGATCCTGTTGATCGAGGACGGTGTGTATGCGGCGCTGGCGAAAGCTGCCCACGCCGAAAAGATTATCCGGCGCATGGGCGATTGTTCTTTTTATGTTCTTGGTCCTGATGTTGCGGCACGCGGCTTGAGTGACGCGCCTTTGATCGAGGGCATTGATGTTATTGATTATGAAGGATTCGTCGACATGGTGGCCGAACATGATGCCACGCAGTCATGGCTATGAGTTCAACGACTGAAGGCGGTGTCACGTGATCCGCGTGATCAATTTGGTTTCAAATACGAGTAAGAGGTAAGCCATGGCTTATGAATGCGACGGTGCAACTATCGAAACTGACGAGGAAGGCTATATCACCGATATCAGCCTCTGGAGTCGGGAACTGGCGATCCTGATTGCAAGGGAAGAAAACATCGAGATGGACGATGACCACTGGGAAGTCGTGAACTTCCTGCGGAATTACTACGAGGAATACCAGATCGCCCCGGCAGTCCGGGTTCTGACCAAGGCGATCAAGAAGACACTGGGGGCGGATAAGGGGAACAGCAAATATCTCTACGAGTTGTTCCCTTATGGACCGGCCAAGCAGGCCTGCAAAATTGCCGGCTTGCCCAAACCGACGGGTTGTATTTAATGACGGGTTAAGAACTTGGAACCTGGCACCATCTATGCGGTACTGGCTTACTTCGCGATGGCGATTCTCGTCATCGGCCTGCTGTACCGAATCCAGCTCTATGCCAGAACGCCTGCCCCATTGAAAATCCCGACGACGCCCGCGCCCGTGAAACGATCGGGCGTGGTCGTGCGCATGGCGAAGGAGATCGTCCTCTTCGAGAGCCTGTTCAAAGCCAATAAATGGACCTGGCTGTTCGGCTGGATGTTCCACGTTGCATTGTTGCTGGTGCTGCTGCGCCATCTGCGCTACTTCACCGAGCCGGTCTGGTTCTGGGTGACGTGGGTGCAGCCGTTTGGGCTGTATGCCTCGTTCGCGATGCTTGCCGGACTGGTTGCGCTCTGGGTACGGCGTTTCGCCGTTGAACGCATACGTTATATTTCCGGACCGTCCGACCATCTCATGTTGTTGCTGCTGATCGGGATCGTGGCAACCGGGTTGATGATGAAATACGTGTCGCGCACGGACATCGTGTCGGTAAAGGCATTCGTCCTGGGCCTGATCTATTTCGACTGGCAGCCGATCCCCGCCGATGCGGTGTTGCTGATCCACCTGGGACTGGTATTGGTATTGATGATCATCTTCCCGTTTTCGAAGTTGCTTCATGCCCCCGGGGTGTTTTTTAGTCCCGGCCGCAACCAGGTCGATAACCCCCGCGAGAAAAGACACCTTGCGCCATGGGCCGCGGCACTGGACGCCGGTCGGCAAAAGACCGGAGGCGACTAGCCGATGGCTGACTACGACACACCTTCGATCAGCGTGCCCATCGACATTCCGACGCTCAAGAGAGGGGCGATGGAACACCTGTCGCCCTATGCGGCATCCCCGGCGCACCAGCAGGCGCTCGGTTTCCCGGGAGAACTGGTCGACGATTGGCAAACGAAAGCGATCGACAAATTTGCCGAATTGCTCGGCAAGTCACGGGCGCTGCAGGTTTACATGGACAGCTGCGTAAAGTGTGGCGCGTGCACTGATAAGTGCCATTATTTTCTTGGCAGCGGTGATCCCAAGAACATGCCGGTCGCGCGGCAGGACCTCATGCGCAAGGTCTACCGTCGCAACTTCACATGGGCGGGCAAACTCGTGCCATGGCTGGTCGGTGCCGAGGACCTGACCGAGGAGTTGCTGGATGACTGGTACACCTATTTCCACCAATGTTCACAGTGCCGGCGATGCTCGGTTTATTGTCCCTACGGCATCGATACCGCCGAAGTGTCGATGGCGGCGCGCGAGATCATGGATCACATCGGCAAGGGTCAGAAATACTGCAATGAAATCATTGGCAAGGTTCACCAGATAGGAAACAACCTCGGGCTGCCTGAGGCGGCGCTGATCGATACGCTGGAGGGTCTGGAAGAAGACATCGAGGAAGAAACCGGCGTGAAGGTAAGGCTGCCGGTCAATGTCGAAGGCGCGGACATCCTGCTCGTGACGCCCAGTGCCGACTTTTTTGCGGAGCCGCATGTCGATGGTCTGATCGGTTACGCCAAGGTGTTTCATCAGGCGGGAGTCAGCTGGACAATCAGTTCCTATGCCTCCGAAGCCGCGAACTTTGCCCTGTTCATCGGCTCTTACGAGCAAATGAAGCGGATCGCGGAGCGCATCAGGAAAGCGGCCGAGGATCTGGGCGTCAAGCGCATTGTTTTCGGCGAGTGCGGGCATGCGTGGCGAGTCGCCTACAGCTTCCTCAACACACTGGCCGGGCCGTTCGACTTTCTGGATCCCGATTACCCGATACCACAACACATTTGTGAATTCACCTACGACCTGATCGAAAAAGGCGAGTTGACACTGGACAAGTCTGCCAACGATCACATGACGCTGACCTATCATGATTCGTGCAATGTCGCACGCGGCTCGCGCATGGGTAACAGACCCGGCGGGCAGTTCGAGATTCCGCGAGCGATCATCAGGGCCTGCTGCAACAACTTCGTCGACATGGCTGCCGACACCATCAACGAAAAAACTTTCTGTTGCGGTGGAGGTGGCGGATTGTTGACAGATGACCTGCTGGAAATCAGGACCAAGGGTGCGGCACCACGCATGCGCGCACTTCAGGAAGTTGCAGAAGATCATGGCGTTACCCACATGGCGGCCATCTGCGCGATCTGCAAGTCGCAGTTTGCGAAGGTCATGCCGGCGTACGGGTTTGATATGGACTGCGTTGTCAGCCTGCATCAGTTGGTTTCAAACGCCATCGTACTTGATGGCCAGACGACCGGTCACGCCGGGACAATGAGTACAGCATGAACGAGAAACTTCTCACCAGACGTCGCTACAAAGATGGCGACAACGCACATCGACCCTGGCAGGAACAGATTTTCGCGGCCGATTCGTCGTACAAGTGCCCGACATACGTCCACCGTACGCCGCCGTGCCAGGGCAGCTGCCCGTCGGGTGAGGATATCCGCGGCTGGCTGAATATCGTGCGCGGCATTGAAAAACCTCCCGGAGATATGTCCTGGCAGGAATACGCGTTTAACCGCGTCACCGATGCCAATCCGTTTCCATCGATTATGGGCAGGGTATGCCCGTCGCCATGTGAAGATGGCTGCAACCGGAATGAAGTCGAGGATCATGTCGGCATCAATTCGATCGAGCAGTTCATTGGCGACTATGCCCTCGAACATGGAATGAAGCTTCGACCAGCAGGTAAAGATACCGGCAAGAAGATTGCGATTGTCGGCGGTGGAGTAGCCGGCCTCGCCTGCGCCTATCAGTTACGCCGCAAGGGGCATGCCTGCACGGTCTTCGAGGCGCACGACGAACTGGGCGGCATGATGCGCTACGGTATTCCCGGGTACCGGGTGCCGCGTGAAGTGCTCGATCGCGAAATCCAGCGCATTCTCGATCTCGGCGTCGAAGTCCGCAGGAACTTCAAGATTGGCGTCGATATGTCGCTCGAGGACCTGCGGGCGGACTTCGATGCCGTATTTTTTGGTATTGGCGCCCAGTCCGGTGCGGCCCTGCCGGTGCCGGGCGGGGACGCGCCAAACTGCATCAGCGGAATCGCCTTTCTGGAAGCATTCAATGACGGGCGCCTGAAACACTCTGCCGAGCGCGTGCTGGTTATCGGTGGCGGCGATACGGCGATGGACGTTGCCGCGGTCGCGAGGCGCCTCGGGCATATCCAGCACCAGCGCGAACACGACAGGCCGGAAAGCGTCGTTCTCGGCCAAACGGTGCACGATGTGGCGACCGTCGCCCAACGCCAGGGTGCCGAGGTGACGATCGTTTACCGGCGGCCTCTCGACAAAATGCCGGCCACCAGGATGGAAATCGAGCACGTGACCAAAGAGGGCGTGCAGATCCGCACCTCGATGGCACCTGTTTCGGTGGTGGTCGGTGACGATGGCCGCGCCAGGGCCTTGCGTGTCATCGAGACCGACTGGAGCACTGGCAAGATGGTCGTCAAGGAAGGGACCGAAACAGATATCGAGGGCGATCTCATCGTCGCGGCGATCGGCCAGCAAGGTGACCTCATCGGCCTGGAGAATCTCGATAACGGATCGGGGTTGATCGATGCCGACGGCTTCTATCGGGTCAAGGGTCATGCCGATCTGTTTGTTGGCGGTGACATCGTGAAGCCGCATCTGCTGACGAGCGCGATCGGACACGCCTCGGTCGCGGCGGAGGGAATTGACAGTTTCGTGAGCGGCGCAAGCCCGTCAAGGCGACCCAGGGTCGATGTGCATCACTTCAGCCTGCTGGAGAAGTTGCGGGAAATCGACCGCGCACCAAGCGAATACGAGCACGTACAGGATCGTGGAACGGACGAAGCCGATTTCGCGATTCATAATTACGAAGACCGCTCGGTTGCCGAAATCGTACCGTCGGACCAGCTGTTTCTCGGCCATTTCAAATACGATGCCAGGCGTTTGCGCAAGGAAATCGAAATCGGCGCCGACTCCGTGCTGGGGCATTTCGGCGAACGGATACAAGGGCTGTCCGAAGAAGAAGCCCGGCAGGAAGCCGAGCGCTGTATGAGCTGCGGCATGTGTTTCGAGTGTGATAACTGCGTCATCTATTGTCCGCGGGACGCGATTTTCCGGGTCGATAAATTGGAATCGACTACGGGCCACTACGTTGATACCGACTATACGAAATGCATCGGGTGTCACATTTGTGCGGATGTCTGCCCATCGGGGTATATCCGGATGGGGTTGGGAGAGTAGGTCATGGCCATGCGCCACGGCTCCATCGTGACCGTCGCACTGGTCCTGGTCTTCGCGCTGGTTGTACTGGTCGGCCTGAACGGCGTGCCGGACGCGTCGGGAGGCGAAGGTGGCTCTGAAGGTGTGCCGATGCCCGTCATTCCCAGGGGGCAAGGCGACAGCTGTGTTGACGATACGGAGTTCATGCGCCGTTACCATATGACGCTACTCGAGCATGAGCATGGCGAACCCCGCTCGCAAGACATACGCAGCGAGGGGCACAGGCTCAGAGAATGCGTAAACTGTCATGCGGTTATGGGGCCGGATGCGAGGCCGGTGAGCGCGGACAGCCCGGAACATTTTTGCCGCTCGTGTCACGATTACGTGGCGGTGAAAATCGATTGTTTCGATTGCCATAGATCGCGTGGACGCCGGGCGGCCAGCCAGCAGCCGCGCGAACCGACGTAATCTGTATTGGCACACTTCTTCATAGCAGGCGCGCATAAGTCCTCTGGCAAGACGTCAGTTGCCGTCGGACTTGCATCGGCGATGACGATGCGTGGCCTGGCCGTGCAGCCTTTCAAGAAAGGCCCGGACTACATCGATCCTTTGTGGCTGGCTCGCGCCGCCGGCGGGGCTTGCTATAACCTCGACTTCTTTACCATGTCGCATGCGGAGATCGTCGCCAGTTTTGCCACCAGATCGGCCGGGGCCGATATCAGCCTGATCGAGGGCAACAAAGGACTCTTCGATGGCCTCGACGTCGAAGGTGCAGACAGCAATGCTGCGCTGGCCACAATGCTGTCAGCGCCCGTGGTGCTGGTGATCGACACTACCGGCATGACGCGGGGCGTAGCACCGTTGCTTCGCGGTTACCTGGACTTCGATCGGGCCGTTGACATTCGCGGCGTGATCCTCAACAAGGTCGGTGGTACCCGCCATGAGGGCAAACTCCGCGCGGCACTGAACCGTTACACTGACATCGAAGTGCTGGGCGCGATCGGCCTCGACCAGGTTCTCGAGATACCCGAGAGGCACCTTGGTCTGGTCCCGGCCAATGAGGCGGAAGGCGTCGATGCGACGATCCGCCGGCTTGCCGATGTGGTATCTGCCGGCACGGATGTCGATCGCCTGATCGAGATCGCCCACAGTGCCAGGTCGGTGCACAAGGAGTCCCTCGTCGGCGACGCATCCGCTGCGGCAAAGCCAGATGTGCGTATCGCTGTCGCCCGCGATGCAGCGTTCGGCTTCTATTACCCGGATGATCTCGAGGCATTCGAGGATGCCGGCGCCAAACTCCTTTTTTTCGACGCACTGAGCGATTCGGAATTGCCTGCGGCCGACGGCCTGTTCATTGGCGGCGGATTCCCCGAAATGTGTTTGCCCGCCCTGGCTGCGAACAAGAGCCTGCGTGCAGACATCCGTCAGAAACTGGCCGCTGGTATGCCGGCATACGCGGAGTGCGGCGGTTTGATGTATCTCGCGAAAAACATCCAGTGGCGTGGTGATAAGTACGACATGGTTGGCGTCATACCGGGGGATATCGTTGTCCACGATCGTCCGCAGGGCAGGGGCTACGTGATACTGGAGGAAACCGGTCAGGGCCTGTGGTCACCGGCGTCGGCCGGAACACCGCAATCGGATGCAACGATTCCGGCACATGAGTTCCACTATGCGCGTCTCGAAAACCTGGCCGGCGATCCTGGCTATGCTTATCGGGTACGCCGTGGCCATGGTGTCGATGGCCAGCACGATGGTCTGATCGTTGGCAATCTTCTCGCCGGCTTTGCGCATCATCGAAACACAGAAAAGAACCCCTGGGTCGGGCGTTTCGTGAAGTTTGTGAGGTGCAAGTCTGCGTAGTTGCGTGGCTGTGCATCGCTCCGCGCAGTGCTGTAGATAAGGGAACGCACGTCTCTTCCCTGTGCAATGCAAAATGCACCCGATTCTGCGAACATTTGGCTGTCTTGTGCATCTAACTGGCAGCCTAGCTGCGGGAGCCCCGAGATGATCTCTTTCACGGTCAATGACCACCCGGTGACCTTCGATGGCGACGACGATACACCGCTACTCTGGGTCCTTCGCGACCACTTACGACTCACCGGAACCAAGTACAGTTGTGGCCTTGGCCTCTGCGGTGCCTGCGTCGTACACCTGGACGGCGATGCCGCGGCGTCCTGCCGGGTACCGGTCGCGTCGCTCGAGGGCCGTTCGGTAACCACGATCGAGGGCCTCGCGCCCGATGACGACAATCTGCACGGGTGCAGAAGGCCTGGCTCGAACTGGACGTTGCGCAGTGCGGCTATTGCCAGTCCGGGCAAATCATGGCCGCGGTCGACTTCCTCGAGCGCCATCCTGTGCCGACAGACGCCGACATTGACGCCAACCTCGCCGGCATGCTGTGCCGTTGCGGCACCTACGTGCGTATTCGCAAGGCTATTCATCGCGCCGCCGAGATCGCGCGGGAGGAGGGTCGCCGTGGCTGAACCAATGATCAGTCGCCGCCATTTCCTCGTTGCCGGTTCTACAGTGACCGGCAGCTTCGTGCTCGGGCTGCCCGTCTTCGATCTCGCTCGCGCCGAATTGGCTGATGGCACGTTCGGCGAACGTCAGATCGGCTATTTTGTCGAGATCACGCCGAAGGGCGAGGTCATCATCGGCAGCAACCAGCCCGAGATCGGACAGGGCCTGCGTACCGCGCTGCCCATGATGGTGGCTGAGGAACTCGACGTCGAGTGGAAAGATGTCTCCATCAGGCAGATGCCCCTCGGCCTCCTGAAGACGGCCGACGGCTATGCCTGGAAATACGGTGGCCAGGGTGTTGGCGGTAGCACCGGCCTTACTTCGAACTGGCAGTTCATGCGCGAGGTTGGCGCTCAAGCGCGGCAACAGCTTGTTCGCGCCGCAGCCGCGCGGCTCGGCGTGCTGCCCGAAGCCTGCCGCACCCGGCCCGGCTACGTCCTGTGCGATGCCGCCGGCGGCGAGATCGCCTACGCCGACCTCATTGAGGATGCGGCAAAGCTTGGCATGCCCGAGGAAGCGCCGCCGCTAAAGGCAATACGCGATTACCGGATCATCGGTACGCGCCGCGATACGATCGATTCGCTCGACATCGTGACGGGGCGGTCGAAGTTTGGTCTCGACACGCAGGTCGAGGGTATGCGATACGCGGTAATCGCGCGTTCGCCGATCCTGAACGGGCGCGTGAAGTCCTTCGACGATTCGGCGGCGCGCAAAGTTGCTGGCGTGCTTGACGTGTTCACGATCGAGGGACCACAAGCCGGCGAGCCGTACGTCATTCTTGCAAGCGGCGTTGCCGTCGTCGCGACCTCGACATGGGCGGCGATGAAAGGGCGTGACGCACTCGAGATCAAGTGGGAGCCTGGCCCGAATGCCGATGACAGCAGCGAACGCTTCTGGCAGGAAAATGCGGCGATGCTCGAGACCACCGGACAGATCGTTACGGACGACGGCGACTTCGAGGCGGCAATGGCGAATGCCCACAAAGTCGTCACCCGCCGCTACGCGGTGCCGTTCGTCTCGCACCAGCCGATGGAGCCACAGAACTGCTTCGCGCACGTCAGGGAGGACAGTTGCCACATCATTGCACCGACGCAGATGCCGGCTGGCGCCTCGCGCGCCGCGGCCGCGGCAACAGGCCTGCCGCGCGAAAACATTCGCGTTGACATGACGCGCGTCGGCGGCGCTTTCGGCAGGCGCCTGACGAACGACTACGTCGCAGAAGCCGCGATGATCTCGAAGCAAACCGGCTGGCCCATCCAGCTCGTGTGGTCCCGCGAGGACGACATGACCAACGACTTCTATCGGCCCGGCGGCCTGCACGAGGTGCGCGCGGGTATCGACGGCGACGGCCAGGTTACCGCCTGGACGCAGCGACTCGCGAGCGGCAGCAAGTACTACCGGCGGCCGGACATGCCGACAGAGAATCTGTGGCAGGCGGAATTGTATCCCGACGATTTCCCGCGCCGCATTGTCGACAACTATCGGCTCGAGTACTTCCACAATTCGATAGGCTTGCCGCGCGGTTCGTGGCGGGCACCGGCGCACACGGCGAATGCGTTCGTGATCCAGAGCTTTATCGACGAACTCGCGATAGAGATCGGGCAGGACCCGCTGCAGCTGCGACTCGACCTGTTGGGCGAAGCGCGTGAGCTGGAGTACGATGGCCACGGTGGGCCGACCTTCAACCCGGGGCGCGTGAGCCGGTTGCTGAAGTTCATTGCCGAGCGAATCGCTTACGGCGAGCCCAGGCCAGCCGGAACCGGCGTCGGCATTGCCGGGCATTTCACCTTTGGCGGCTATGCAGCACACGCGTTCGAAGTCACGGTCGACGAGCATGGCGAGCTTGGTATCGATCGCATTGTCGCGGCCATCGACTGCGGTTACGCCGTACATCCGAACGCTGTTGAAGCGCAGCTGCAGGGAGCGACCATCGACGGCATCAGCGTTGCGATGGGGCAAGAGATAACCGTAACCAACGGCCGCGTGCGGCAGAGCAACTTCCACGACTACCCGCTCGCACGCATCACACAGATCCCGGTAGACTTCGAAGCGCACGTTCTCAATTACGACGAGACGCCGACAGGCGTCGGCGAGGTTGGCATCCCGTCCGTGGCGCCCGCGCTGACGAACGCCATTTACGCTGCGAGCGGCGTGCGTATTCGCAAGCTGCCGATCGGTGATCAGCTGCGCAAGGCGACGAATCGACCGGTTTGAGCGTTACACGGGCTGCGTGAAGTTTGCGTGGAACAGCCGTGCATCGCCAGCCGGACTCGCCGAATCGTCCGCGTGCCGAGGGCCGGCACGCGGACTTTCTGCAGGCGGCTCAATCCTGGCTTAACTGGTGCACGGATTGAGCGTTCTCGCCTCAGTCTGGCTAGGGCAGCTGCCCGAGCGCGAATTCTGCCATCAGGGCGTGCACCTTCTTCGTCGGGTGCAACGGATCCCAGAACCAGTATCCATCGCGGTCGTCGCAGAACGCACCGTTGGTGACGCCGAACGTCACGCATGAATCCGTAACGTTGGTGAGGCCGAATGCTTCTGGCGTCGCCATCATTCCGCTGACAAAAGCGAAGTAATCGACGACCGAGACATTCATATTGAATGGCTCGCTGGCGTACGACTGGATAACGGGTTGCAGAAATACGTAGTTGTAAATTGCGCTCAGGCTCGGTGCCGTAGGATCCTCAGGCGGTGGCACTATTGGCGACGTCTCCAAAGGAGGTATGAACGCGAACAGAAGGTTGCGTGCGCCGCACTCATAGAGAATGCCGATATTCGTGGCGATGCTGGTGGTCATACCGGGAAGGATGACGAACGGATCATCTCCTGCGATTATGTCGGCCAGGTCAAAGTAGGCGGAATCCACGACAAACAGCGTGTCTTCCATTGGAGCGTAGGTGCAATAACCGTTATCGACCCACGCCTGTACCTGGTCGCCAAGGCTCGGCTCCACAGGGTCGGGCAAGATGTCACGTGCGCGAGCGCTGCCGACGGCATAGTTGCCAAAGGCCGGATCACGATAGGCGGGTTTTGCCCATTCGGTCAGTTCCATTTCCTGTGCCAGGACTTCGACCCAGGTGCGACCGTTGCTGAAATGATGCCCGCCGATACCGTAACTGGCTTCCATTAGTTCGAAAGGTGGGTGGGCGGTCTCACCGGTCAGCGCGAAGTGGTTACCGGGATCCATAAAGCTGGCACCGAAGATAAAGATACGGGAATAGCCGTGCTCGGTGTCCGCGAAGGCCACCCCGGTCGCAAGTGGCAGCAGCGCCAGCAAGGCGACCATCATGCGTTTCAGAGTTTTCATGTTATCTCTCCATTCAGTGGCGCCGGGGCCGCAATCCGCAGGGACTGCCTCCCAGCACAGATAGCCTACGAAGGTCCTCGCATCGCCGCATGACGTTTGGGTGACGGGCAGCTGACGGTATCGGGACAGACCCGCTTTCAGGGCGTCGATAGTTCGGTTTACCACATGGTATTCGGCTCCCGAAGCCTTAAAATGGGAGGGAAAAGGACAACATCCTGTGTACCGTTTCGACGACTTCCTGGCCGACCCGGAAAGGTGGAGACTTTCCCGGGGTGGGGAGGAGATTCATCTCGAGCCGTTGGTGCTAGAGCTCCTCATTTACCTGATTGCCCACCGCGGCAGGCTCGTGAGCCGGCAGGAACTGATGGACACCGTCTGGGGCGACACGGTGATCAGCGAATCGGCGCTCACCAAGGCCGTGGCCCGGCTGCGCAAGGCGCTGGACGATGACTCTGCTACCCACCGCTATCTGGAAACGGTGCATTCACGAGGCTATCGCTTCGTCGCCGAGGTGGAGGAGACAGGGCGCACGGACGGCCCCGACTCGCCGTCTCGAAAGACCCATGCGCGAACCGGCAGGCGAAGCCTGTTGGCGGGCGCCGCCGCGATCGTCGCGCTGATCGTCCTGGCCGCTTTCTGGCTTCGCGCGCCTCAGCTCGAGACTCCGCAAGGGAAGGTTATCCGCTCGCTCGCGGTGATGCCGCTGCAGAACCTGACCGGCGACCCTGACCAGGACTATTACGTCGACGGCCTGCAGGACCTGTTGATTACGGAGCTTTCGCAGTTGCCCGGGTTACGGGTCACGTCCCGGCAGTCGACGATCCGTTACCGCGACAGCCAGCTGCCCACGGCCGACATTGCCGGGGAACTGGGCGTGGACGCCCTGGTCGAGGGCAGCCTGCTGCGGGAAGGCAGCACGATCGAGGTGACCGTCCAGCTGATCGACGGCCGGAGCGACGATCACCTCTGGGCGGAACGCTACACGCGCGAGACTCCCTACGTATTCAACCTGATCGCAGACATGGCAGACGCTATTGGCGCCGAGATCGGTGCCAACGCGGCGTCGCCTGCGATCGACCGGATGGGCCCGGTCGACCCGCGCGCCGTCGACGCCTACGCGCTGGGCCTTTCGCAGTTCGATCGGTTTACCAGGGATGGCATCCAAACCGGCATCGACCAGTTCAAGAAGGCAGTTGCGATCGAACCGAGGTTCGCGCTTGCCTGGGGCCAGCTGTCGGTGGCGCATGCGATGCAGGGCATGTTCGGTTTTTCCCGTCCCCGAGAGGCCATGGAAAAATGGCGGGCCGCCGCGTTACAGGCGATCGAGGCGAATGACCAGGTTGCGATCGGTCACTCTGTGCTCGGCGGGGCACGTTGGTATACGTGGGACTTTGACGGCGCCTGCAAATCGTTCGAGGAGGCGTTGCGGCTCAATCCGTCGGAGCCCTATGCGATTCATGGCGACTCAGACTGCTTGTTGCTTGAGGGGCGCTTTGACGAGAGCGTCGCCCGGGCGCGTGAACTCCTGACGATCAGCCCGTTCAGCGCTATGCACAGTCTGCCGTTACCGGGCCATCTGTACATGGCGCGCCGCTTTGACGAGGCCATCGCGGCGGCCACGGCGATGCAGGCGAGGGTCCCCCAGTACTCGGTGCACTGGTTGCTTGCACGGTATTTCTGGCAGCAGGGCCGCTTCGACGAGGCGCTGGAGGAGGAGCGGCTGGAACTCGAGCGGCGTGGCGATATTGTCCTCCTGGCGGCGCTCGAAGATGGCCTCGACGCAGGCGGCCCGACCGGCGCCATGCGTGCCATGGCCGAGGCGCTGGTTGCCCGGATGAGTGCAACCTACATGGATCCGGGCGATATCGCGGAGCTGTACGCCCGGGCCGGGTTGGTCGACGAAGCCCTGCTCTGGCTGGACAAGGCTGTCGAAAATGGCTCTTACGAGGAGAGCTTCGCCGCCTTTTGGCCCCATTGGGATGTTTTGCGGGACGATCCGCGGTACGGGGAGTTGGTGGAGCGTATATATCGTGAATCGGCTCCGCAGATCATGCGCGCTGCCAGCACGGTTTCGGGCGAAGATTGATCACCTTGATTTAATAGCGTGACGGCGTCCGACCACGTCATAGCCTGTTTTGGAACCGGAATCATTCAGGCTTCGTGGTTCCCCAACGAAAACGACGTCCAGTTCAATCGTGCTGCCATCACTTGCTGCTTGCCAGCTAATCCTGGTTCCAGGTTGCGCCCTGAACCTGCTGCCCCGCATGAAAGTCCTGCACGATCAAATGAGCGCCTGGTCAATGCGGAGATCAAGAGTACAAAGAGGAGAACATACCCGAACGACCCGCCGCCGCCTTCGCGCTGCAGCAACCCTTCACCTGCGCAGCCGGATATCAGTGAGGGTTCATTTCGTCGCACAGACGATACTGTATCGACGTTGTTATCTGGTACCGGATCGTTGGTTGTGGCCGTGACGCGTCCTGACATCTCGAACACGTCGCCGTTACAACGTGCCGATATGCCGCCGCCGAGAATCTTGCGTTGCATTTGCAGTTGAATGATCGTGCCGGGCGCCACGTCGCCAAAATCACAGCTACCGCCGACGCATACGCCGTGCGACGAACCGATGGAATCGACCGGGACCGAAAACGTTACCTCCCGCGCCATGTCCGGACCGTTATGCCTGATGGTGCCCGAAAATTTCAGGCTGACCGGCGGCGTAAACCTGCCGGGCAGGCCAAAGAGATCGAGTTCCAGATCGGCGTCACCTGAGAATGGGTTAGGCGGCGGAGGCGCCGGATTACCGGCCTGGCCATTCGCCTCGACCCACGTATCACCATCGTCAGTAGTAATGAATAACCCGTCCGACGTAATGGCAAAAAAGCGGTCGGGGTCCATTGGGCTTGGTTTGAATCGTTTGACCTCGGGACGATTATCACCCAGCCAGCATGACTCGGGGGCTCCGGTCAGGCCCGCCGTTGGCAGCCGCCAGCGCGCACCGCCGCTGCTGCTGCGCCAGAGTCCGCAACTGCGGGTTGCGATCCAAATCGTGTCGCTATCCAATGCGTCAAAAGCGACCGCCGTACCGGAAACGCTGGCCGTCTGGAACACCTCGAATTCCTCGAGCGGCAATTCGCTCCAGTTGACACCACCGTCAGTGCTGAGAAGTGCCGGTGTTGCGGTCGCGATCATCCGCATGGGATCGGATGGACTGTAGCGCACATCGGCGACGCGCTCCGGAAGAACCTGTTGCCAGCTCGCACCGCCGTCCACCGAGTAATACTGGCCGACATGAATCCTTGTGGAGTCGGTGGGATGCGGGCGCAGCACGTCGAATTTCGCGGGTACCGGCGTCAACGTCGCCCAGGTTTGCCCCGGCGGGCGCTTTTGAATACTCGTCAGGTCATGGCTGTACAGTGTCCCGTCGCCGCCGAAGACCATCTGTCCGTTCGGCAGGTCCGTCTCGGACCAGGTAATACCCCCGTCACGACTGACCATCGGACCGCGATTGGTCATTGCGTACGCGGTTTCGCCGTTGACCGGGTCGATGGCCAGCGAAGACACACTATAGAAGTCTCGCGTCAGTGCCGTCGCCGACCAGGTGATTCCGCCGTCGCAGCTTTTTAACAGAGCGATACCGTCCTGGGCAGCAGGATTTTGGATGGCGAAGAGCGTGTCTGCTTCGGTCGGATGCGTTACGACATCGTAGAGAGTATCGCTGTCCAGGGTATACCCGCCTGCAATACAGGCAGCGTCTGCGGGTGCGCTCACAACAGCCCCGATCACCAGCAGGGTCAATGTCCTGACAACGGAGCCACTGCGTGTTGTTCGGTGGTTTGAAGCCCATGCGCACATCTCTGATCTCCCGGACATAATGACGACAGCGCTATTGCTGTATTCCTGAAGGTATGAGCAGCATATGGGCTGCATAGGTGCCTGAACTGAGTGGCGCGTGATGAATACCTGATGATTTTGTGGAAGTGGCGTTTTTCGGGGCCATTTCCGGCACGGCGAGGCGGGCCGATTCGCTGCTCTGATCCGTCCCGTCGGTGGCGCCCATCAGATAGCAGAGATCACCTGGCGGCAGACCACCACTGCACGCAAGGACTAACGGGCCTGCATTGGCGCTTTCATCCACCGCTTTCGTGCTGCAGCTGCTCGCCGTGCTGAGCAGCCGCTACTTGCTGCAACCGATTCTGCATCGCGTGGCGCACGCCCGTGCCAGGGAAGTGTTTACGGCGCCGCTCGCTTATCTGGCGCAACGACTGACGGTCGCGCATACTGATTCGGACCATACGAGCGGCGAAGAACCTGAGAGGGCACCCGTCGTCCTGAGTTGCTTGCGACCGCAAGGCCTGCCGCTCTCCGGCCGCTCCACCGGCAGGCGGTTATTCGGGTCTCGTTGGACGATGTGGCGACCGAATGCGTAATCTCGGTGCAAGGCGAGCCATGCCTGCACGATAATTGTGCACGCCGCGCCGTTGGTCGCACGTACTTCCTGCTCATGGCGGCCGGCATCGTTGGCACGGATATTGCTGTTTGTAATCACCTGACTGGAAGGATATTAAAACGCCCCCGATGAATAACGACTGGAACAATTTGAAGGCGCGAATAGGATTCGATCTGGAATCAGGAAAGAATTCGTACGAAGACGGCGCTTTGGTGGAGTATCTGAACATCAAGTTGCGGTCGCTTGGCTATCCTGTATTCGGCCGAGAATCGGATTACCCCTTTTTGCAAATGGGTGATTCGCTTTTGCAAAGCGTCGCCGAGAAGAATCGGCTGCTGCGGGGGCACCTGTGTCCTGTGGACCAGCGCATCCAGGATTATCTGGGCGGCCTTTTTAGCGGACTGGATATCGAGGAGCGAATGTGGGTGCCTACCAATCCTCTCATCCTTGAGCGTCATGGAATGGCGCGGGCGCTTTCGCTGCCGCCGGATGCGGACTCCTTCGAATCGAACATTGTCAGCAGCTTCCGAGTGAAGCAAGGAGTGCTGAACAACCCGGCCAGCGATCGCAGGACGACCAGGGGCGTCTTTCACATTGCCGAGAATGGTCTGCCAATCCCGACCGACAAAAAGGCAGTGCCGCTCAGCGTATTCGCCAGGCTTCTGGAAAAGGCGCTGGATCCTCCGGACGACCTTCTCGAATTACCGTTTACGTCAACCCAGGAAGACAAAGCACGCTTGTTCGTCTCCCTGATGCTGAGACCAATCGTGCAGCCTGGCGTGGAAGGCGTCACGGAAGAAAAGCGCCTCGAGGTTCGCTTCTTCGCCCCCGGCAACCTCGTCAGCAACCTGGACTTTGTAGAGAGCATCTTCGGCAATGCGGGCGATCCCTATTTGGCCGAGAACGATAGTGGTCTTGATGTAAAGCATTGGTCCGGCCACACGGGTTGTGTGATTCTCGCGCCGCACTTGATTACGTTCACGAAAAAGGAGCTTGGCTTGCCCCACATTAGTGAAGCCTCAGACAGGCAAAAACGGGATGGGATGTGCTGGCAAGCTGAGGACGAATTGTACAACGATGGCGGGGCGTTCAAGGTAACTTCCCGCGATAGCAGCGGCGTTGCAGTAACGTTGATCGCCGACAACTACTACGGGTACTGCAAGAAGGAGGTTAAGACGCAGATTTCCTATGCCGCCAACCTCCTGGGCAATGTCGAAGAGGAGCATTCCGGAGGGGTCCTTGCATTCGCCGGCTATGATTTAGGCGAAGAATTTCACCTGAGTGAATACATCAAGGAGGTCGACCATACCTTTGAAGAAACGGTTGCGGCGCTCGAGGGAGAGATCGATGTTCATGAAGATGGATACGCAACCGATAAGAAGTATCCGGACATTACGTATATTCCGAGTGGTTCGAATATAGATTTGCATGATCAGAGAATTGAGTGGCAGAAGAATGGCGAGAAACGCTCTCTGCAGCTCCAGCCGGATGTGACTTACATTCTACCGTCGGGATTCAAGGTCGAAATGACGCGTCCCACAGTCGGAAGGCGTTGGCGTTTGATAGGCACAGGAGCAGTGGGAACGTTCTGCCACAAGCCCTGTACGGTGTCAGGCGGGGGCAAGTCGGAAATATCCAAGTCTCTCGGTGACGCGATTGTGGCAGGCCCCGTATTTACAGCCGACATCAAAAAGGATTTCGATCTTGTTGAAGAAATCCTGGGCAAGGAATATGGCTCACGTTTCAGAGATCCCGACCAGAGAAAAGAAAGGGGAAGGCCGATTTTAAGCGATGCTCGCTCGCTGGGATCAGTGATAAAGCTGCTTTCGCCGTTACCGACTTTTAGCGATGAATACAATGAGTGGCTTCATTCGATTCCAGGCTACGTTATAGACATCGTCCTGGTCGTCAAGCGTTTGTACAAACCGGATTGGGGGGAAGGATGGAGAGACCGTTTCAGTGTGGATATCGTTAATGGTAAACCCGGGAACGAGTTGAAGTACCGCGACCAGAAGCTGATCAGCCAGTACTTGCGTGTTGGCTTCGAGGAAGACGGTTCGTGGCGCATTTTCAGTTTGCGCAAAGACTTTTCTCCGGCGGTCAAGATCCAGACGGAAGACGACATTTCGGCTTCGGTTATGGTTCCAGCGTCGCATGTACAAGGACTGGACTCCGGGTTCGATTCGGACCGGTCAGTCAAATTCATCGTTAACTGTGAATACCGGCTTTTCCAGCGGCCCGACGAAGCGATTCATCGCGGCTATGACAAGACCACGGAAAACGACTTTTCCAGACATGGCTTGTTCTTTTCGAATTACGAGCCATTGACGCGCGAGCAAACCAGGGAGATGGAAAAAGATGCCATCCGCTTCGGAAACTTTGCCGAGCCGATGCAGGCTGCTCTTCGCGAATTCAACCTGTCCGACTCTCCGGAATTTGCGGTGGCGTCTTCGGAGCCCAGAATAGTCGATGGGAAGCCCTCCAGGAATCCGCGTTACCTGCAGAATCGACTGGACCTGGAGGACGCACGGTCAACGTACATCGCGAACGTCGGTGCGCGGCTGTACCGCCGAATTCCCAAGGGCCGGACTCCCCCGTTTCCGGTAAACGCGGTACTTCCCGGCAGGCGCAACAATCCGCCATCGGAGGGGATTCGGGCGCTGGCGGTGTACGGCCCGATACATTACCAGGAGCTACCCGAGCTCCTGATGGACTTCACTGCAAGTCTGACGGGCAAATCCCCCTCAACGACCGGAGCAGGATCTGAAGGCGCCATGACGAAGGGGCCTTTTAACATGCTCCTTCCAATCGTCGATTTGAACAATGCTCTCGTCTCTTATCTTGTAAGTGGCTACGAGTGTTTTACGTCTTCGGCGGGATACGTCGGTCCGAAATTCAGGTGTGATCACGATATCAGTTTACTCATTCCGGAATTGTGGGGCCGCATGCGACCCTTCGAGCGCAAGTCCAAGTACCTGATCGAGAACGGCTATCTGGAGCCTTGCAAGGATTTCGAGTACGAAGGTGAAACTGTCGAAGCATCAAGGCTTGGCTACCGGATAACCAGCGAGTTTGTCCAGGAGTTTGGCGGGCGTGTCTTTAGTTATCCGCGATCCGTAGTTCCCGACTAC
>JAOTVR010000070.1 GCA_029863305.1 Gammaproteobacteria bacterium
CCACAGGAGGTCGCTGATGCCGTCCTGTTTTTTGCCAGTGACCGATCGAACTTCATTACAGGCCAGGTGCTCAGCGTTAACGGCGGCTTAGCCATTACGGGCTGATTACAACAGCAAGGGAGGGATCATTCATGTACACAATTAGTGGCGCCGAACTTGAGCCCCGGCATTTCGGATGGCATGTTGCCGACCGTGTTGCAACGATCACTTTGAACCGACCGGAGAGAAAAAATCCTCTGACTTTCGACAGTTACGCCGAGTTACGCGACACCTTTCATAAACTGCAGTATGCGGACGACGTCAAAGCCGTTGTAATCACCGGCGCTGGCGGAAATTTTTGTTCGGGTGGCGATGTGCACGAAATCATTGGTCCATTGACCAAAATGGATGTTCGCGAACTGCTGACCTTTACACGGATGACTGGCAACCTCGTTAAGGAAATGCGCAACTGCCCGCAGCCGATTGTATCGGCCGTCGAAGGCGTCTGTACCGGTGCGGGTGCGATCATTGCTATGGCCAGCGATCTCCGTTACGCGTCAACCGATTCCAGGACAGCGTTCCTGTTCGTGCGTGTCGGACTGGCGGGGTGCGACATGGGCGCCTGCGCAATGCTGCCACGCATCATCGGTCAGGGCCGTGCCTCTGAGCTGCTTTATACCGGCCGGGTCATGACAGCGGAAGAAGGCCGTGACTGGGGATTCTTCAATGCTCTTGCAGAACCCGGCGGTGTTCTTGAGGTGGCCGGCTCGGCCGCAAGCAGACTCGCAACGGGCCCGACTTTCGCTCACTCGGTCACAAAGAAATGCCTGCATCAGGAGTGGGATGTCAGCATCGAGCAAGCTCTGGAAATCGAGGCGGAGGCACAGGCGATCTGCATGCAGACCGAAGACTTTACGCGTGCCTATAACGCGTTTGTGGCCAAGGAAAAACCTGTTTTCGAAGGTAATTAGGCGACTCCTGGCCATTGCAGGGTATCGGCATGACAGATCTCGCAAACTTCGACTGGCCGTTTTTTGACGACGATCAGCGACGTCTCGCCAGGCGCTTGCGCGAATGGGTCGCTGCCCATCACGATGTGTTGGCGGAACACCCAGGCGATGCTGCGGCTGTCGATACACAGTGCCGCAAACTCGTGCAGCAACTCGGCGAAGCAGGCCTGCTCAAGTTTTGCGTGGCAAAGCAATACGGTGGTGAATCCGAGATTGCGGTTCGTAATCTCTGCCTGTGTCGCGAAACACTGAGTTATTCATCCGGTCTTGCTGATTTCGTCTTCGCCATGCAGGGTCTTGGGAGTGGGCCGATATCCTTCTTCGGTAATGCCGATCTCAAGAGACGCTTCCTGCCGAACGTGGCCGCCGGAAAGTCCGTTGCCGCATTCGCAATCTCGGAAACCGACGCAGGATCGGACGTTGCTGCCCTGAAGACCAGCGCCACCAGGGACGGTGACTGCTACGTTGTTGATGGCAGCAAAACGTGGATCTCGAATGCAGGCATCGCGGATCATTACATCGTGTTCGCCCGTACCGGGGATGCCCCGGGCACGAAGGATCTTTCTGCGTTTGTAATCGAGGCCGATACACCGGGCCTCACTGTCAGTGAACGTATTTTGGTTGCCGCGCCGCACCCACTCGGCTCGTTGCAGTTCGAGGCATGCAGGGTGCCAGCGGTCAACATGATTGCCAATCCCGGCGATGGTTTCAAAGTGGCCATGGGAACGCTCGACGTCTTTCGCTCGACCGTTGGTGCCGCGGCGATCGGATTTGCGCGACGCGCATTCGATGAGGCCGTAACACACAGCAAACAACGCGAGGCGTTCGGACAAAAGCTAAGTGATTTTCAGATGACGCGAGCAAAAATCGCAGACATGGCGGTGAGCATCGATGCGGCAGCTCTGCTGGTATACCGAGCCGCCTGGGCCAAGGATCGCAAGCCCGGGGAAAAAGTGAGTCGGGAGGCGGCGATGGCCAAGCTGTTTGCAACAGAAGAGGCGCAAAAGGTCATCGATCAATCGGTGCAGATCTTCGGCGGCCTTGGTGTCGTAAAAGGAAACATTGCCGAAAGCCTGTACCGGGAAATCCGCGCATTGCGTATATATGAAGGAACGAGTGAAATCCAGAAGCTGATTATCGCCAACGAAGTTCTTGATGGTTCGCACGATGACTGACAGCTATGGGGCGATCAGGCTGAGTATCGACGACCGGATCGCGAAGCTGGTTATCGAGCGGCCGCCGGTCAATGCGATTGACGATGTTCTGATCGAGAACCTGAATAAGAGTCTCGACCGGATTGAGAGTCAGAACAGTCTGTCAGTACTGCACATCAAGAGTGGTCTTGGCGTTTTCAGTGCCGGCGCCGACATTGATCTGATGCGGAATTGTCTCGGCACGCCGGCAGGTCGGGACAAGATGGTCAGTATCGTGCGCGAGCTGCAGCGTGTCTTTGCGCGTATCGAGGAGCTGAGTGTCGTATCGATCGCGGAGATTGGCGGAGCCGCAATGGGCGGCGGGCTGGAACTCGCCCTCGCATGCGACCTGCGAGTTGCTTCGGAGCCGGCGAAACTGGGACTGCCCGAGGCCAGCCTGGGCCTGTTACCTGCGGCTGGCGGTACGCAACGATTGCCCCGGATATGCGGCGAGGCTGTCGCCCGGCGATTGATTCTCGGTGCCGAAGTTGTTGGCGGCGGTGAAGCGCACCGACTTGGTCTGGTGCACTGGGTCGTCGCCGCTGAAGAGCTGGCAACCTGGTCCGACGGGCTTGCGGCGCGTCTCGGCTCGATGCCAGCCGAGGCTCTGGCCGCGTGCAAACGATGCATTGCCGCCGCAGCGGATGACTCGGTCGACGGCTATGATCTCGAACTGACGGAAACCCGGCGTCTTCACGATACCGCTGAAACGCGGCGGCGGGTCAAGTCGATGCTGGTGAAATCGGGCTAACGCCGTGTCAGCCGACAGACAGCAAGAGGCCGGCGCATCCGCGCGCTACATTGATCCGCAGCGAATGGTGCGTGAGGCAAAGGCCGGCTTCTGGCCTGACAAGACAATCGTCGATTTTTTCGATGCATCACTGGCGTCTCGCCCGGACGATGAATTCCTGGTGTCGTACCGCAGCGACGCTGCCGACCCGGTTTCGCTGTCATATTCAGATCTGTCATTGCGAACGTCGTGCATTGCTGAAAATCTCAGAAGACTCGGCGTGGAACGGGGGGACGTGGTTTCATTCCAGATTCCGAACTGGTGGCAGTTCGTCGCAGTGCATCTGGCCTGTGTGCGAATTGGTGCCATCAGCAATCCTCTGATGCCGATTTTTCGAGAGCGAGAAGTCGAATTCATGGTCCGGCATGCGGGCTCCAAGGTCCTGATCACACCAAAAACATTTCGCGGATTTGATCACGAGGAACTCGCGCAGCACATTCTGCAACGGGTATCCACGCTCGAGCACATTGTCATCATCGATGGCAATGGCGACGATTCGTTCGACAGCGTGTTATTGCGACGATCGTCACGGGACGCGCCCGGTGATCAGATCGGTCTGCAACCGAATGACATCGTCAAGATCATGTACACGTCGGGCACCACGGGTGAGCCAAAAGGCGTCATGCATACGTCGAATACTGTGCTGAGTTCGATGAAAACCGTCACCAGCAGGATGGGCCTGACGGATGCCGACGTTATCTTTATGCCGTCCCCTTTCGCACACAGTATCGGCTTCCTGTACGGCATCCTGATGTCAATTTATGTCGGCGCACGACTCGTCACAATGGATACCTGGGACCCGGTTCAGGCCGCCGATATCATCAGTCGTCATCGCGTCAGCTTCATGTTCGGTGCGACACCGTTCCTGGCAGACATTACCAATCTGGCTGACATCGAACAGCGAACCTTCGACCATTTCAGACTTTTCCTGACTGCGGGCGCACCTGTTCCGCCGACTCTGGTTGACCGCGCGACGTCGGCATTAGACGCGATCATCGTGCCGGGATATGGCATGACCGAGCTTGGCCTTGTCACGACCGTATTGCCATGGTCTCCCGATCGCGGCCGAGAGACCGCCGGCCTCGTTCTGCCGCACGCCGAACTGCGAGTGGTGGGAAAAGACAATCGTGAGCTGGCTCGGGGCATGGAGGGCGAACTTCAATGTCGCGGTTCGAGTACATTCGTCGGCTATCGGGGCCGCGACGACCTGAACGTATTCGATAAACAAGGCTGGTTTGCCACCGGAGATTTGGTCAGAATGGATGAGGACGGCTACATCAGTATCGTCGGTCGCAGCAAGGACATCATCATTCGGGGTGGAGAGAATATTCCGGTTGTGGAAGTAGAGAACCTGATGCATGAAATGCCACAAATAAACGAGGTCGCGATCGTTGGCATGCCGAGCGAACGACTCGGAGAAAGAAGCTGCGCGTTCGTGACACTCCATGAAGGTCAGGACCTGACTCTCGAACAGTTAACAGACTTTCTGGACGGTCGAAATCTGGCTCGCCAGTACCTGCCGGAAAAGTTGGTTATCATCGAGCATATGCCGAAAACGCCGGTCGGCAAGGTTCAGAAATTCAAACTCCGGGAATCGCTTGGGCGCTTTCGCCAAACGTGATCATGCGGATCGAGAGCCGCGAAAAGGGATCCAGCCAATGAACCATTCGTCAAATCCGAAACCGAAGGACATGCGGAGCTGGATCGCGCAGCTGCAGCAGGCCGGGGAACTGATTCGGGTCGACAAGCCGGTCGACCCGCTTACCGAAATGGGCGCGCTGCTGTATCAGTGCAGAGAGAAAGCGGTACTGTTCGAAAATCTGGCCCACGGCTGGCGCTCCCTGGGCCAGGCGCCCGCCAATGTACGCCAGGCGGCGTTGGCGTTCGGAACGACCGAGGAAAAGGTCGTGCCGCTGCTGGCCGAACGATTGGGTGCTTGTATTCCACCGGTCATGGTCGAAGACGGCCCGGTGAAAGAATTACGATTCGCCCACGGCGAATTCGATCTGACCGAGCTGCCGGTGCATGTTGCCGGCGAACGCGACGGTGGGCCGGTCATCGGCTCCGGCCTCGTTGTCACCAAAGATCCCGATACCGGCCAGCGGAACCTGAGTTTTCACCGTCTGCAGATCAAGGGGCCGGATAAGTCGGGGATCTTTTTGGTGCCCCGCCATTCGTGGAAGAACTACGTCAAGTACCAGGCCCGCGATGAACCGATGCCGGTCGCCGTTATCATCGGACATCACCCGCTTTATTATTTCGCCGCGGCCACCTCGGCAGCTTACGGCACCGACGAACTGGAGATCGCCGGCGGCTATTTGAACGAGGCCGTGCGCCTGGTGAAATGCGAAACCGTGGATCTCGAGGTGCCCGCCGACGCCGAGTTGGTCCTGGAGGGCCACGTACCGCCGCATATCCGCGAGGAAGAGGGGCCGTTTTCGGAATTCCAGGATTATTACCAGGCCGGAACCGGCAAGAACCCGATTGTCCAATATCAGTTTATGACACGGCGCAAGGATGCCATTTTCAAAAGCCTTCAGAACGGCTCGGAGATGGAAGGCTGCGTATTTCATAAAGTGCCGATGAGCGCCACCATCCTGCGCCGGCTTCGCGACGTCGGCGGCGGACCCGTGCTACACAATGTCATGGCGCAACCTGGCATCTTCGCAGTAGCGATCCAGATGACGTCGCGCTTCTACGGCGAAGCCAAGAACCTGATGATGGCCGCCCTGTCGTCGGAGTACATGCACCCCAAGATCGTCATTGCCGTCGACGCGGACGTCGACATCTTCAATCATGCGGAGATGATGTGGGCCCTGGCAACAAGGGTCGACCCGGACAAGGACGTGGTCATTATTCCCGGCACTCACAACCACCCGATGGACGCCGCGCTTCCCGAACTCAGCGCGACCGGTGCCGGCCAGTGGCAGCGTTTCGGATCGAAGATGATGATCGACGCGACCATTCCGCCAGCAACGGATGTTAAAGCCCGCGACAATTTCGAGCGCGTACGTCCACACAGGCCCGAATTGCGGCTCGCAGACTTCGCCGCGGAAGATTCCCTGTCGCTTGTGCGCGCACTGCCGCCGAAGTTTTTCGGCTCAAAGCTATTAGGCTAGAACGGCATTTCAGCCAACTACCCCATGGCCCCGTGGCGCGCCGGCGACTGGCTAAGGATCGACGATGGGACCACCAACCCTGAACTGTTGCTCTACATCGCCAAGCACTCGATAACAGTCAATCACCTGCGCGACTGATGAGTTCGGTTCGCGGGCTTCCTGAATAGCTGTGAAGAACTCCCTGTCCTGCAACTCGATGCCGTTCATCGATACGTCGACCTGCGATACGTCTATTGCTTCCTCATAGCCGTTTACCAGGTCGTCGTAACGCGCAATGTACGTGCCCTTGTCACAGATATAGCGGAAAAACGTGCCGAGTGGCCCGTCATTGTTGAACGACAGCGACAAAGTGCAAATCTTGCCACTCTCGGTCTGCAGCTGAATTGACATATCCATCGCAATACCGAGATCGGGATGATGCGGTCCTTCGATACCGTTGACCGTCACGATCTTTTCAGCGGTCTGGTACTGGAAAAGATCGACTGTGTGCGCCGCATGATGCCATAGCAGGTGGTCGGTCCAGGAGCGCGGCTCGCCTTCAGCATTGACGTTCTTGCGGCGAAAGAAATACGTTTGCACGTCCATTTGCTGGATAGTCAGTTCACCGTTACGCAGCCGCTGATTGAGCCACTGGTGGGACGGATTGAAGCGCCGCGTGTGGCCTACCATGCAGACCAGTCCGGTCTCCTTCTGCACGCGATCGACTTCCAGCGCGTCGGCGTACGAATCCGCGAGCGGTATCTCGACCTGCACATGTTTACCTGCCCGCATGCACTGGATGGCCTGCCTGGCATGTAGTTGCGTTGGCGTGCAGAGGATCGCTGCGTCCACACCCGGCAGCGCGAGAGCATCGCCGAGATCTGTAAACGCATTATCGATACGCAGTTCCTGCGCTTTCTCCTGCGTATGTTGCAGCCGTCGACCAACAAGACCAACAACCTCGACGCCATCGATATTCCTGATACCGTTAAGATGCTTGGTGCCAAAGGCGCCGACACCGGCTAATATCACTTTCACGTAATTCCCCCTCTCCGGCCTTCAGTCATTTTCGAAAATTATCAACCCGGAGGCTGTATTGGAAGCCGGCACGTGATAATGCCGATAAATCTCCTGTACCTTGTCATCGAGCGCGCCGCGCATGACGATCCACATGATCATCTCGATGCCCTCCGAGCCGGTCTCCATGATGTACTCCGCGTGCGGAATACGCGCCACGGATTCCGGGTCGCTGCCCAGCTTATTCAAAAAGTCGATGTCGAACTCCTGGTTGATAATACCGGCTCGTTCGCCCTGCAATTGGTGCGACATGCCGCCGGTGCCGAAAATCGCAACTTTCAGGTTGTCGTCATAGCTGTCCAGCGCGCGGCGAATCGCCTTGCCCAGTTTGTAACAGCGCATGCCGGTAGGTGGCGGGTACTGAATCACGTTGACGCATAACGGAATCACTTTGCAGGGCCACGCGTCGGGCTGATCGCACATGATCGACAGCGGCACAGTCAGCCCGTGATCGACAGGCATTTCGTTGGCGATCGCCAAATCGAACTCATCGAGAATCAGCGATTCAGCGAGATGCCAGGCAAGCCTTGCGTCGCCTTGTACAACCGGAACGTCGCGGGGTCCGTATCCTTCATCCGCCGGTAGAAATTCATCGGCAACACCAATAAGAAATGTCGGAATCAGCCGCAGCGAAAACGCGGATGCGTGATCGTTGTATACGATAATCACGACATCCGGGTTGGCCTCTTTCATCCACTGACGTGCCGTTTCATAGCCGGCAAAAAGCGGTTTCCAATACGGTTCCTGAGTCTTGCCAAGGTCGATCGCTGCGCCGATCGATGGCACATGCGACGTGCCGACGCCTCCGACGAGTTTAACCATTACCTTGCTCCAGAACATTCGGGCCGCGTCGTGGATTACCTTGCTGATCCTTGCCCCCGGTGATCATGACTTCGATGAATTCTTCTTCCGTCATTCCACACATCGCGCCACCCAGCGCCTGCATCGAGATGCCGTCGACCGTAGCTAACTTGAACGTATAGTACACATTGCCGCCGAGCCGCAGCATCCCCAGCCAGTCGCGATCGAGCACCGCCTGGCGTTGCTCGGCCGTCATCGGGTAGCGGGCCAGGCAGGCCTCCTCGTTGGCGCGAAACGCCTCGCGAGCCTCCGCCTCATTAAGCGACAGAAAAAACATGTTGAGGTGATAGCCCTTCCGCGAGAGCTCTTTATCGAATACGTAGGTGCCGGGAATACTGTGAATATCGGGTTGATTGCTCAGGGCCAGGTCCTCCTAGAATCCATACAGTCTGGCCGGGTTATCGACCAATACTTTCTGTTGCAGGTCGGGATCGGGAATCATTTTTGGAATGATGTCCACGAGGTCAGCATCGTTCGGCATGGTTTTGACGTTGGGATGTGGCCAGTCCGTGCCCCAGAGGCACCGATCCGGAGCGGCTTCTATGCAGGCCGCAGCAAACGGAGCCGCATCCGTGAATGGCGCTCCTTTGGCTGATATGCGTTCGGCGCCAGACACTTTTACCCACAATCTGTCGTTGTCGCGAAGTTCCTGCAACAGGGACTGGAACGGAGCCTGATTCAATCCATCGATAACCGGCACGCGGCCCATGTGATCAATTACGACCGGCAACGGCATCGCGTCAATCACGGACCTGTAATCCAGCAGATCACTGGCGTCGAAGTGCAACTCCACATGCCACGGCAAAGCACCGATACGCTCCATGATTCTCCACAACTGATCGAGATTCGGTGCACCGCCGAGATGTCTGACGAAATTGAAACGCACTCCCCGAACACCGCCGCTGTGCAGTTCCATGAAATAATCTTCCGAAAATTCGATGGATGCGTTACACACGCCTCGATAGCGACCGTTACCGGAGGCGATAGCATCCAGCATCGCGGAATTATCTGTGCCATGACAACTGGCCTGTACGATCACCGCTCGGTCAATTCCAAGGGTCGTGTGCAGTTCACGCAGCTTCCCTTTCGGACAGTCAGGCGGCGTGTACTTGCGTGTCCCGGCGTAGGGAAATACGTCGCTCGGCCCAAACACGTGACAGTGCGCATCGCAGGCACCGGGCGGCGCCTTGAATGTCGGAATTCGCGTATTCGGATCCGGCGCATCGATCATGCGCACGCATGTTACTCCATATTTTTCGCGGCACGAAGACGTCATGAGGCCGGTGGTGGAAATACCAGTGACTTGATGACAACGGGAACGACACCGGATGCGTCGAGGATCTCGCCGATGTCGATGAAGTCGAACTCACTGACCACGATACCGTCGATCGACACAATCGGGTTCTGCAACCCACGGACCTCATAGCAGTGCAATCCGACAAGGCCGCCAATGTCGCTGTCGGTGACCAGCACCAGCGGCCGGTCCTTGTCCAGCACCGTAGCGAGGCCTGCGATCACACCGCGACAGAAATCATCGAGGCGCCGATAGGTCGCCGATCCCTGCCAGCGGAAATACAGCGCGACAGTCTTGCCAGCATCGTGCAGATCGAGCCGCTTCAGTGCCTCATTAACAGCCTCCGCGATCGCGCTCGGCTCTAACTCCTCCCCGGCGAGGGGGGGATCCGGGCTGATGACCGCAACGTTCTTCAGGGGCAAGGTCTTGTCCGGCATAACGAAGATCGTGCTGCCGCTGACCTGCACCGTGTATTGCGATGCGCCAATCACGGTCGCACGAATACGTTGGTCGGGCTCGCGTAACTCGATTCCCCATTCCTTCGCCCTGTGACGAACGGCTTTTGCGAGCATCGATCCGAGATCCCCGAAGGCGCCGGTTTCTTCGCCATAAATGAATTCGGATACACCGCCTGAGAATGTCAGAACGGCCGGTTTGCGCTGATCGCTCAATGGCTCCAGCCGCAGCAATGTGTGTGTATCTGCGTGCATCGGTGCCGCAGCCATCGCCTCGAAAAGCCGATCCGCCATGCGTTCGACGATCAGCATCCTGGCGGTCTCCAAAAGCACTTTGCCGTGCCTCAGCTCGACGCCGGTTGCGTCGGCAAAGCGCTGTCCAGCTTCTTCGATCGCGCTGACCCGGCCGTCATCGTCGAAACAGATGAGCCGCGCCCCAACGTCTATCGCAGTCCGGTCGACGATGTGTCCATCGATGCACAGCGCAATCTTCGAGGTGCCACCGCCGATGTCCACGTTCATAACCGCCAAAGACTCACGATCCGACAATGCCACGGCACCCGAACCATGGGCGACCAGCGCGGTCTCGAGGCTGTCGCCGGCGCTGACAGCAACAAACCTGCCGGCCTGCTCGGCGAACAATTCGCCGATCGCCCGCGCATTCCGGCGCCGAACCGCAACTCCTGTCAGGATCAGTGCCCCGGCGTCGACCTCGTCAACAGCAATACCGGCACGGTCGTACTGGGCCTTTACAAACGGCTGTAAAGCCGCTGCATCGATGGTCCGGTCGCCTTTGTACGGCGTCAGGATGACATCTGACTCGTACAAGACCTCCCGCGAACTCACAACGTAGAGATTGTCGCGGCGTTCCATGACGATATTGGAAAAGACCAGGTGCGACGTCGATGAGCCGATGTCCACACCGACGCTCGTGAGCAGGATTTTGTCTTCCGTATCGAGCGTGCGCGAATGGCTGGAGAAGAACGTGGTCGGATGCGTTTTGTCGCTCAAAACCTAGCCCGCTATCCCATCGACCCCTGGCCCTGTCGCCGCCTGTAGATCATCGGGCTGCTCGTAGAGTTCGGGCTCCATGCGCGTTCTGGCACCTTCCTGCCGCAGCAGATGTTCGTATTCCTCACGCAGAAACGGATCTTCCATCCAGTAAGGGATCGACGTCCCGCCTTCATGCAGATCCATGGCCGTGTAGTCGATGTGCGGCGCTCCCGGCGGTCCGGGGTCACGTCCTGGATTATGCGGACCAAACCACGCCGTTAACCGGAATGGCTCCCTGGAAACGGTGAAATGCTGGTGATACCAGCGTGCGCCGCCCGGCGCCGCAGTCACCATGCCACCCTGAACGTAATCGAGACGCCGCACCTGGTCCGCCTTGCCGTCTTTCCAGGGCGTAGGCCCGAGATGCTCGGGCCAGGTGTACGTGTACCCCTTTCCCGCCAGGCATATAAGCACTGCTGCCGATGTATGCGCGTGCGCCTTCGAGTAGCGGCCAACCTCGTGCTGTCCAATCCAAAGGTAGAACATATTGTTGGTCATGAACGGTTCGACCCGTCGCCAGCCCGGCGAACGCCGGTTGTCCAACGGCAACTCGCAATTGATTGCGTCGGGTACAAGATTGGTACGGCGCATCGCAAGTCCACGTACGGGATCCGGTTCGACTTCGGTGCGTTCCTTGTAGAAATCGTCATCACCGCTGAAGCGCTCGTGGAACACATACGGATTATCAAAAACCGCATCGGTATTTTGCAGTGCATTGATGACAATAGGCGCCGTCGTGCCTGCCTGCAGCAGGGCGGGCTCGTTGGTTGCGTTCACGATACGGTGCCAGGCGTTCAATGGAATCGAGAACATCGAACCCTTTTGCCATTCGAACACATGTTTTTTCTTGCTTTCGTCAAGCCACACTTCGGTCGATCCCCGCCCTTCTACGACCAGGTAGATCTTCTCGAACATGTGTTTCTCGGCCAGCAACGCACCAGCAGCCGGAACCTCCACCGCATAGCCACCCCACTTTCCCTCGGTGCCGTAAAGCTGAATATAGCTGCCCTTGCCACCGACGCGCTTCCATGGCTTGAGCGGCAACTCCCGAATATCCCGGATGCCGAGTTCACGAAACACGGGAATTCCTTCCGATTCCATGAATGTATCGTAAGGCGTGGGAAGCTTTTTGAATTTGCCGAAGCCGGCTCTCTGCCCCTCCTTCGGCTCCGTCCAGTGTTCATGTCCCATGATTAGCTCCTGTAGAAATGTGTATCAATCAGCACCGTAGTCAATGCTCCAGCCGGACCCACCCGGCTATCAGGAAAACAGCACTCCGGGAAACAGCTTGTATGACAGTGCAACCTCGAACACGAGGTAGATGGACAGCATTGTCAGGAGTGCGGCAATGACCGCGAGTTTCGCCGATTGTTTCCCGAGGTAGGTGATCGACGCAAACAGATACAGCGGCATCGCGACCAGAAACCCAACCAGGTAAATTGCCGCGACCCCGCCGGCGACAGTCGACACCGCCAACACCGCCCGGCGACGAGTTGCCGTCGCCGCGGAGCGGTCGACGGCGCTTGTCTTGCCCTCGTCGGATATCTGGCCACGTCGCACAGTGGTGAAACCGTCAAGCAAGGCCAGGACCAGTGTCACGCCCGCGGCCATCAGAGGCACCAGGCGCGTTGTCTCGTCGAGCGTCAGATAACCCGTGACGAGATAGCCAACGATGAACAAGAGAATCACGACGGACGGCAAGTAACTGATTTCCCGTTTTTCATTGGCCTGCCCGCTCATGATGCTGCTCCTGCGATACCCGCGGCCAGCCGTTTCCTCAGCATTGGCACGAAGGACCAGCCGAAGCTCAGAACGATCAACACGACAAGAACGACTGACGTCGGCGAGTGCACGAAGATTCCCCATTCCCCGCGGCTAATCATCATGGATTGCTGGAAGCCACGTTCTGCGGTCTCGCCAAGTATCAGAGCAATGACGAGCGGCAGACGCGGATAGTCGAACCGCAACATCAGGTAGCCGAGCACACCGAGTGTGGCCGCCAGTACGATGTCGCCCGGCCGCAGCTGCATCGCGAAGACGCCGACCAGGCTGACGGCAATCACGATTGGCGCAAGAATCTCGCCTTTGACGAGCGTGATTGCGGCGAGCCAGCGAACGAACGAGAGCCCGATGATCGACGCGAGTATCGCGCTGAACGTCAACGCCAGGATCAGCCCGTAAATGTCCTGCTCGTGATCGGCAAAGATCGCCGGTCCGGGTTGCATGCCGTGCAGCACCAGAATGCCGAGAAACACAGCCATCTCCGCGCTGCCCGGAATACCGAATGCCAGCGTCGGCAGCAATGCGCCGCTGTCCTTGGCATTATTCGCGGACTCCGGCGCGATGACGCCCTCGATCCTTCCGCTACCGAATGAATCGGGATCACGATCGGCGTTCCTGGTCGTCGAATAGGCGATAAAGGTCGCCACCGTTCCACCCACGCCGGGAATAGCACCGATCAGTGTGCCCGTGATCGACCCGCGAATGACCACTTTCCAGTGCCGAAACGTCGCGCGCAGGCCGGACGCGACACCTTGGAGTCGAACGGCACTTGCATCCGCGGCCACGGTGCCGCCTTCGATCGACAGGCGGATCATCTCCGCCATGCCGAACAGACCAACCAATGCCGGAATCAACGGGATGCCGTCCCAGAGGTAATCGGAGCCGAACGCGTAGCGCACCCCGCCGTGAACTGTGTCATAGCCAACGAACGACAACATGAGGCCGATCCCGCCGGCGACCAGGCCGCGCAGTGTGTTACTTGAAGCGGACATCGCAACGGTCACTATGCCGAATACGGCCACCAGGAAAAATTCGGGTGGCCCGAATAACAAGACAATGTCACGGGCAAGCGGCAGAACGAGCAGCAGTGTCAAAACGCCAAACAGTCCACCGAGCGGCGATGCCGTCGCGACGGCACCGATCGCCTCCGCTGCATGGCCTTGTTTGGCCATCGGGTGACCGTCAAGACAGGTCGCTGCGCTGGGTGCCGTTCCCGGTGCATTCAACAGAATCGCCGAAATCGATCCGCCCATAGCAACGGCCCCCATGATCCCGCCAGCCATCGCAAATGCGTGCATGACCTCCATACCGAATGTCAGCGGCAGCAGGAGTGCGAGCGCCGTTGTGCCGCCCAGACCGGGAATGACTCCAAATACGAGTCCGATGATCACGCCGCCGACGAGAAATATGAGGGTTTCCGGAGACAGAAGACCCGCTGCGGCCTGGAGCAATAATTCAGGCATTGCCGAACTGTTGGTTGTTATTAATCAAGAAGCTGTTTGAACTGATCGTAAAATTGGGTCATTTCGGAAACGGCCGCTTCAGTCTCGGCCGCACCGGCCGGATGTACGTCGTTGCCCGTGGTTTCCAGCCATACCCGGAACTCCTGATCCTGCATCGACGCCAACAGCGCTTCCTCGAGCATTATTCTTATGTCTTCGGGAAGGTCCGGCGGCGCGCCCATCATACGTACGACCCTGAGTTGCCCGAGCTCGGGCGCGCCGAGGTCATCCGCATCGGCTACGTCCGGGTCGCTGCTTTCGCTGCCGAATATCGCCAGTGCCCTGATATCACCGGATTCAAGGTATGAGCGCGCCACTGACTGACTGAGCAAGGCGGCATCGAAATCGCCGCGTACCAGTCCCAACAAATAGCCGCTGCTGCCCGTGTAACCGGTAATAATCTCATACGGAATGCCGAGCCTTTCGTTGACAATATTAGTCGCGACGTAGGATGTCGATCCGGGACCCGTCGCACCGTAAGTAACGCTGCGCTGCAACTCTGACACGTCCTCGATGGATTTGAGCGGGGAGTCGCCCCTGACTGCGTATATATAGGGGTCGTATCCCAGCGTCCCGAGCCAGGTCACCTGCGACAGCTCGTAGGAAGTCGGTATGTTTTGCAGCTGCGGGATCAACACCCCGGGCATGTTGAAAATGCCGATCGTGTAGCCGTCCGGTTTTGATCTGAATATTTCACTCGCGCCGCGTCGCCCTCCGGCGCCTGGCAGGTTCTTCGGGAGCACATTAATAGCGTTCGGCAGGTGTCGTTCGAGCCCCGGAGCCAGCGCACGTACATAGGTATCGAAGCCACCGCCGGAGTTGAACGGGATGACGATGGTGATGTCTTTATTCGGATAACCCGCCGGCTCGCTGCACGCGCCAATAGAGAGCAGCGCAGCGATTGACAGGGTTCTGACTCCGACGCGCATTAAAACAGCTCGTAGCGAGACAGCAATCTGAAAATGTAGCCGCGATACAGCTCGATATGAAATCCGTGTTCGAACAGAACATAGATCAGAACGGTGACGCCGACCGAAATCAGCAGCGACAGGATCGGGTGCTCCTTCGAAATCCACCTCAGCAACACGAACATAAATACCGATATGCCAACGTAATGACCGGCGACATAAATCAACAGCAACAACAGGACCATCAGGCCGACGAAACTTGCGACGCTGTTGAAGCCGTTGTTCTTGCCGCGCAAAGCCAACGACGCTTCCTCGAGCAGATCGTGCACGTGCGCCTGCCTGCGAGTGCGATTCAGCTGCGCGCCAATCAGAAGCAGCAGCGGAACCATAATGAATATCGGTGCCCGTGCCGAAACGAAATCGTAGGTTAGCGCCGCGATGAAGGCGCCGGCCACCGTTATAGCGAGCAGTGAAATGAAACACAGTTCGAGAACAGCTTTCCTTCTCGCCGCCACTTCAATTGGCTTGTTGTCCTGCCGCTTATCCGGCATCTTCATTGACCTCCCCGCGATGCCGGATGATGGACCAGGTATTGTAGGCGAGAAACGCAATCGTGATGATCGCCAGCGTCAACGGGATGGGATCAAACAGGAAATACGGTCCGGATAATTGCGTCGCAAGATAAAGGTTCTTTTCGACCGCGAAACCGAGAACGAAACCGATCAGGAGCGCGGCTCTCGAATAGTCCAGCTCTTTCATCAGATATCCGATCACGCCAAACAGCAGCGCGATGCCGATATCAAACCAGGAACGCTGTACCGCGAATGCGCCTGTGAACACAATCGCGATCAATACGGGTACCAGCAATGACCCGCGCAGTCCGGTCAACCTGCTCAGCGGATTGACAAGAAATGCCCCACCGACCATACCGATGAAATTGCCGATGATGATCGTAAAGATCATGATGAAGACGACATCCACGTGTTGGGTCAGCATCTTGGGCCCGGTCTCCTGTCCGAGAACGAACAGTGCGCTGAGCAAAATCGCCATCGAGGAACTGCCCGGCACGCCAAAGGCAACGGTGGAAGCGAGTGCGCCTCCTTCCACGGCGTCATTTGCCGCTTCCGAGCCGATGACTCCCTCGATATTGCCCTTGCCGAACGTCTCTTTGTGCTTCGACGTTTGCTTGGCATGGCCATAGGCGATGAACGCGGCGGGTGCGCTGCCCAGTCCCGGAATCAGGCCCATCGCCGTGCCGATGGAACTGCACCGCAGGATCAGCCACCAGCGTTTGAATGCCTCGATCATGCCGCGAAATATCTGCGATTGCGTCTCTTTTACGGAGAGCGGACTCGTTTGCGAGCCCGTCAGGGAACCGCCGCTTACCCAGAGCTCGAACATCTCCGCAACCGCGAACAGGCCGAGTATGACGGGGACGAGTTCGAGGCCGTCACGAAGCTCGAGCAGGCCGAACGTAAACCGTTCCTGGTTCGTCACGTTATCGAGGCCGATCATGGCCAGCAGCAGGCCCAGAAGTGCGGCTATCAGGCTGCGCGTAATGTCTTCCTTGCCCAGCACCGCGACGAATGTCAGTGCAAGAAACGCCAGCACGAAAATTTCCGCCGGCCCGAAGAACAACACCACTTTTTGCAGAACCGGCAACAACAGCGCGAGCGCCGCCGCACCAAACGTCGCGCCGAGGAAACAGGAGGTCAATGCCGCACCGGCGGCCATGGCGCCGAGACCGTTGTTTCTCATCGGCGAGCCATCGAGCAAGGTCGCAGCATTCTGTCCCGTGCCGGGCGTGCTGAAGAAAATCGCGGTCAGGCCGCCGCCCTGGGCGACAGTGGAATGAGCGCCGAGCAGGAATGCGATGCCGGCACCCGGCTCCATGGAATACAAAAAAGGGATAACCATGGCCATCGCAAAATGGCCACTCAGGCCCGGAATCACACCGATGATCAGGCCGAAGACAGCACCGATCAGCAAGTAGGGGAACACGGCAAGACTGATCGCCTGCAGAAAACCGCTGATCAGCCCTTCCATTATGCCCATACGTTCATCCTGTATGTTCCCGGCTCATGGCGGAACCCGGACTGCTCACAATTCGCCCTGAATCGCACGCACAAAAAGTTGGCGGATGTCGTCCCGCATCTCGGTTGCTTCCGTGACGATCTGCCGCATGCCTTCGGCCGACGCATGATTGATCGGCCGCCCGGTGCTTTTGGCAATCGCAAGCAGCTCGGGATCGTGCAATGCGCTGTCCAGAGCTTCGCTCAGGAATGCCACTCTTTCAGGGTTGGTGCCCGGCGGAACCGCCACCGGCCTGCCAACCGCATGCAGCGACTCCCAGGCATTGAGGATTGCCATGGCGCGCTCGGGATTCCGGGTCTTTGCCGCCATTTCGAACGCCGTCGGCACGTCCGGAAGATCGGGCGCTCTTTGTTTTCCGCTCTGCAAAATGATCTTGTCCCTGCCCTCATCCACGGCATCGAGAGCACTGCCCCACGAACCCCACGTGCCGACGATATTGCCCCTGAGCATTGCCTGCCGGACGACCGATGAACTGTCGAAGCCATGAATAATGTCAAGCTCCATATCCAGCGCTTCATTCACGATGACTGCGTCAACATAGGTACTGCCGCCCAGACCGGTGGCCCCAATTTTTACCTCTTTGCCTTTTCTCCAGATGTCCTCGAAGGATGTGTAACCGCTATCCAGCGAGATAACAAATACCCGGGCGTCTGCGACGACGCGACCCAAGTATTCAAACTCGGTGACCTTGTAATCGGCGCCGCGCATTCCAGCCAGTTCGTTCATAACGAGCGCGCTGCCATTCATCGTGCCAATCGTCAGCCCGTCATCCGCGGAGTTGAAGAGTTCGTTCACGCCACGCATGCCGCCTGCGCCAGGAAGATTCAGAATATCGACACGGGCCCCCGTGTACTTCTCCAGAAACGGCGCGATCATGCGCCCGTATTCGTCGTACCCGCCACCGGGACTGTAGGGAATGATCCACTTGATGATGCGGCCGTCATAAAACGCGGCCGCCCCGGTCTTCGGTGGACCTTCTTGTTCAACGGGTTCGCAGGCAGTTAACGCGAAGATGGCAAGTAACCATACGAGGCCGATCCGCTTTGCCTGCCCAACAATTCTTGTTCCTGTCATCCGTCGTCCTCGTAGAAGGCCTGCAGTGCTCTCGCCGAGCTGCTGCATGATACTGCAATGCATCGAAAAGTATGCAGCACTGCTAGCGCGTAATACAACAATAACAGCTGCGGAAACGATGTCGTGTGTAATTAATTACTTGTCGTTGCCTCCCTGCGAAGGCAGCCCTATTAATTTCAATATTTGTTATCCTCATTGTCTCACCTTTGCTGTAACAGGCCCGCATTGACACGATGACAGATTCCGCAAAAGATGTGGAAGCACTCGCCCCACCAGGGCAGTACCACAGCAAGAAGGACCGCATATTCGTGCGGCCGATCCAGGGTGCGTACAACCTGACTGAAGAGCTCGAGCGTCTGCGGTCGATGCCGCGGGTGCGCAAAGCCAGGGACATAAAGTTCGTCGACGGTCCGCAAACGTACAGCCGCCACTACGTGGAACCCAAAGACGGCATTACGCAGACCTTCCATCTGCATCTCGAAGAGTACGGGCCCGGTGGCAGATCGCAGAAACACGGCCACGTGAACGAGGCGGCGTTTTATATTCTGGACGGTGAAGGCTACGAAATTCACGACGGACAGCGCTATGACTGGAAGGCAGGGGATGTTGCGATCGTACACAACAATTGCGTGCACCAGCATTTCAATGCCAGCGATACAAAACCGGCGCGTGCGCTTGTCATCAAGACGAAGCCGATGTTCATGTTCATGAACATGTTGTTCCAGAAGCAGGTCATTGCGCGGCCGACGACGCCGGCACCTGGCGGTGAAGACTTTTCTGCGCGGGAGGACGAACAAGACTTCAATCATCCCGAGGAGGGTTACTAGTCGTGGCTTGGGGGGAAACATCGGTCTGGCTTGATGGCGTCGAGAATGATGCCCTGTATCAAAACATGCTCGACGATGCCGAAACCGCAGCCGAGAGAGATGCGGTGCGCAAAAAGATCATCACGCCCGCCGAAATGCCGTGGGAGATGTCGCGACAGGGAATCCTGAAGCACCTGCTGAACGAACAAATGAACACGCGCATGGAAACCGTGGATGCCTACATGCAGATTATTCCGCCTGGCAGCCGTTCGGGCAAACATCGCCACCTCGCCGAGGAATGCTTATACGTTCTCGAGGGCCGCGGTTATGATCTTCATCAGGACTGTGTCGTTGAAATCACCGATGACTTTCACTGGAAGCCGCAAGACGAAGTTCAGCGCTTCGAATGGGAGGCCGGTGACATCATCTACGTCCCACCCAATACGATTCACCAGCACTTCAACGGCGATCCGGATCGTCCTGCGCGCCTGATCTCTTCGACAAACCGCATATTCAAACATTGCGGTCTCAACGACCTCGAGCAGATCGAGGTTGCCCCGGAGTACGACCCGGGCGTTACGATCACTCCCGACTATGTTCGGGCATTGCTGCGCGCTTAGGCGGGCGGACACACATCGCTGTGCCGTGATCGTGGCCGTACCGGACTGTTGAGCAACCTCCGCTGTTAGGCGCACTGCTAGCCCTCGCCTCCGCGGCAACCTTCGGACTCAATAGTGCGACACTGCGCCGCGGTGTCCTGACCGGCAGCGTACTGCATGCGATGGCGATCACGGTGCCGCTCGGCGTACCGTTGTTTTTGCTCGCGTGTCTGCTTTTCGGCGGTTTCGAGGCGCTCGGTCGTCTGTCGGGCTCCGGCTGGGCCTGGATGGCGACCGCTGGCATCGTGCACTTTGTGATTGGACGCTACGGCAACTACCGCGCGATGCATGCGCTCGGAGCGACGCTGGCGAGCCCGATCCAGCAGCTCAGCGTGCCCATCGCGCTCGCGCTCGCGCTGATCTTCCTCGATGAGGTCCTGACGCCATTGCGGCTCACCGGCTTCGTGCTGGTAATGCTCGGCCCGCTCGTCGCCGTTCGCGGACAAAAACGCGGCACCACCAAGCCAAAGAACGGCGACTTTCAACCACGGGTGGGAGAAGGCATGCTGTGGGGCGCCGTCTGCGCTGTCGGCTATGGATCGAGCCCGCTGTTCATTATGAAAGGGCTTGGTCCTGCTGGCAGTTTGATCGATAGCTTAGCGGGCGGCCTCGTTTCCTATGCGGCGGCCGCTGTCGTCGTCGTGCTTTGTGTTCTGATCGCTGGCGGCAGTGCGTATATGCGCAGCCTCGACCGCACGGCCCGAAAGTGGTTCGCGCTGTCGGGAATCTTCGTATTCCTGTCGCAGGCGTTTCGTTACATGGCGCTGGCTGTCGCACCGGTTACTGTTGTAGTCCCGATTCAGAGGCTGTCTGTCGTCTTCCGCGTCGTTTTTGGCTGGCTGCTGAATCGCGACCACGAAGTTCTAACAGCCACCGTACTGCTGGGAATTGCCATATCGCTTGTCGGCGCAATCGCACTCACGATCAGCGCGGAAGTCGTTGCCCCACTGCTGCCTGCAAACTGGTCATGGATCGTCGAACTGCAATGGCCCTGAGTATCGCGAATCCGGAGCCGCGTCCTGCGGCCGCGATGATCAATAACGAATCACAAACAATGATCCGATCAACCCGAGCACAGCCGCGACAATGACCTCTGGCGTGATCTTTAGCTTACCGCGAAATACAAGGTACGAAAGAAACATCGTCATGAACACTTCCAGCGATGTGATCAACGCTATCTTCGAGACACCGCTGTAGGTAAGTGCCACAAAATAGCAGATCTGTCCGAGCGTCCCGAACAGCCCGGCGGCGAGCAGCCAGGGATTGAATACCGTGAATGTGGATTTCAGATCGTCACGATAGCGATCAAAAAAACCCGATATCGCGATGAAGAAAATTACTCCGGTCAGCGATCCGATCATCGTGCCAAAAACCGCATCCGGCATTGTCAGCAGGCCCTGCTTGCGGGCGACATATCCCGAGGCATAAGCGATAGCCGAGACAGGCCCATACATGTAGCCAAGACTTGCGAGTTTGCTGAACGCCGTCTGCTTCGTCTGTAGTGGCGGATGTTCGCTCGCCGTCCTGAACGATTGATGCACCAGGACACCGAAGCTCGAAAAGATCAGGATCATGCCGAAGACCATCTCGCCGCTCATCGACTCATTCAGCAACAGCACGCCGAATATGACGGAGAAAAACGGGTTGAGCCGCTTGACGGCCGAACCTTTGATAGCGCCGAGGGACTGGATCGACGCGTACAAGAACACCCGCCCGATCAATACGGTCAACACGCCGGCAAGCGCAAACCAGGCGACGGCGATTCGATTGATCGGCGGAAATCCGCCGTACAAACCCGCGGATATCCAGATGATCAACGACAGTGCAAACGTCATGATGATCGACAGGAATGCCCCGCGGCTGCGCGTACTGCCGTCGGAGCCACGATTAATCATGACGTTGGCCGCCGAAAACAGTGTCATGGACAAGATGGCAAAGGTCTCACCCATGTCGCGATTTCCCCGATCGTCCGGCGCTAAAGACTGTAGGCCTCGTAAGTAGAAGGATGGAACATGTCCTCTACCGTGAGCCGGCCGGGCGAAAGGCCCTGCCGGTAATGCATGTCGCAGAATGCGTCGAGTACATGCGCATTGTTCGCGATACCGTAGCTCCAGTAGTCGTCGCCCATCAGGCTCGTGACCATGCCGAGGTTGTCTTCGACAAATGGCATCGTGACTTTCGTCGCCGAAGTGTCATTGATTGCGAGCAGCGCCATCTCTTTGGCGTCCGAGAATGCCTTGAGTAACGCGCCCGGGAGCCACGGATGCGACTTCGCGAGCGTTCGGCGTACGCCCAGCAGATGCATGATCGGAAACAGTTTTGTGCGCCGGTAATGATCGGACGCCGCGGCCACCGAGTCCCGGAACAGCCGCGCAACCCTGGGGTGACCTTCGCCGAAACAACGCGGCCATCGGGGCCCGATGAAGCCGTCGATTTTTGCGTCGACAAGCATCTGGTTCAACGTCGCGCCGGCCGGCGCGTCTTCGATCTGAATGTCGGCAGGCAAGTCAAGTTTGATCTTTTCCGGCCGCCCCGGCGTATCCATGCCGCCCCGCACCCAGAGGATATCTGACGGCTTGACGCCGTAATCCTGTTCGAGGATTCCCCGCACCCAGACATTGGCGCTAAGCTGATATTCGGCAATGCCGATCTTGCGGCCCCTGAGATCCTCCGGTTTTTCGATGCCGCGGTCG
>JAOTVR010000008.1 GCA_029863305.1 Gammaproteobacteria bacterium
ATCGACAGTAAACGTCGTTCTGGAAGCGATGCGAGGCGATCGGCGGATTCGGGTTGCGCCAGCCAAATTGATCGGCCAGCGAACCCGGGTGCGAACAGACCCGCCAGCGGGTCTCGACGCAAAGACGGTGCGCCAGTGTGCTGATCGACTTCGGATAAACGGCCACGATCAGATCGCAGCAACAGTGGAAGTTGCTCGTGCACTGGGTCTGCGATTGAGAGAAGCGTCAATGCTTAACGCGCGCGCAGCCCTGGGTCAGGCCAAAAAACACGGCGCGGTCAACATCACCGCCGGCACCAAAGGCGGCCGGGGGCATCGAGTGGATCGCTGGGTTCCGGTTTCCGGCGCCGCGATCGAATGTCTGGTGCGAGCAGCCAATGTTCAGGGGAAGGGTCGTAATCTGATTCTCCCTGAAGTCTCGTGGAAACAATGGAACACACGCGTCCATCATGTCTGGGCGGCCGTCAGAGACGACTACGGACTTGCGAAGATTCATGACCTGCGTGCCGCTTACGCCTGCGAACGCTATCGGCAGCTGACTAAGTCAGCTGCTCCGGTCGTTGTCGGCAGACAATGCGCTGATCGCACAATCGACCGTACGGCGAGACAAACCATCGCACAGGAACTGGGCCATTCTCGAATTGACGTCGTTGCAGCCTACATCGGTGGTGCCCGATGAGCCGGCCGGCCAATCCGCGTGTGGCGGCGCGCCAGGCACGCTCGCTTCTGGCGAACCGCCTGCCGGGATCGCGACGCGGCACCGTGCGCCAGCATCTCGCCCGCTCCGAGCGCATTAGCCAAACCATCTGGCGACGCTGGCACGTGGGTCCCTACCAGTGGCAATTGAAACACCTGCGTTGGTTTCTGGTGGAAAAAACCAATGACTGCGTCAGTGGCACGCGTTATCGGTACTGGTTGACAGTTCGGCTATTGATCTTCGCGCTCGATCATGACGGCTGGGTCGAGCGGCTGGACGGCCCTTGGGTTCGGCCGAGCGGTGAACGTGGCGAGCTCAAAGCCGGGCGGCCAGCGTTTATGCCAAGCCCACCCGTGAAGTGACGGGAGCAACGGTGCCCGGCAAATCCAAAACCCTCAAATCAATGGCAATGCAGATGCTACTGCCGCGATTTGTTCGTCTTCGCGACGCGCCCTTCTATCTCGGCATGGACCGCAACCGCTTCAATACGGAGGTGCGACCGTACCTCACCAAAATCCCGATCGGTCGACAAGGCATCGCCTTCGACCGGCTTGAACTCGACGCCTGGGTGGAGGACTATATCTCACGCAACGGGCGTCGTCCGAAGGCTCCAAATCTGGAGGACGACAAATGTCAAAACGTAACCGAATGCCGGGGCTCCGCCAAAAAGGCGGACTCTGGCACATTGAAAAGCGCTGCCGCTTTGCACAAAGTGGATGGCTCCGGGAAAGCACGGGCACATCTTCTCGCATTGAGGCAGAGCAAATCTTAATCCGCCGTCTGGCGGAAATGGAGGAAGAAGCACGACGACAGGAGGCAGCGATCTTTACCTTCGAGGAAGCTGCTCTGCGGTATCTCGAAGAAATCGCCCACAAGTCATCGGCCAATACCATCGCTATGCATCTGGACCAGCTCTTTCCATTCATCGGCACATTACCGATTGCCCATGTTCATGACGGTACTATTCGGCCGTTTATTGAGCATGGGAACAACCGCCATTTGTCACCGAAGACGATCAACAACATGTTGGCTGTCGTATCGACGGTGCTAAACCGGGCCGCAAGGGTCTGGCGGGATGAAGATGGAAACCCCTGGCTTCGCCAGGCGCCGGCGCAAATCAGCCGTCTGTCCGTTAAAGGCAAACAAGCCAAACCCTACCCTTTGTCGTGGTCGGAACAGGACGCACTGTTCCAGGAATTGCCGCGACATCTGGCAGATGCAGCATTGTTTGCAGTCAACACGGGTTGTCGGGAACAGGAAGTTTGTCAACTACGATGGGACTGGGAAGTACAACTGCCCGAAATGGAGACTTCCGTGTTCATACTGGGATCTTCAATCACGAAGACCAGCACGGAACGGGTAGTGGTACTGAATGCTGTGGCACGTCGGGTGATTGAATCGCGACGAGGTAAGCAGGCTGAGCGTGTTTTTACCTACAAAGGAAAATCGATCGCAAAGTTACACAGCAGTGCATGGAAGCGGGCATGGAAAGCCGTAAATCTGCCGACTGAACCCGGCATTCTGAAAGGCGTTCACAATCTGCGTCATACATTTAGCAGACGACTTCGCAGCGCGGGTATTCCTTTGGAAACTCGTAAGGCGTTGCTCGGCCATGCCACTGGCGACATAACGACCCACTACTCGGCTGCAGAACTTGGCGAACTGATTTCTGCATCTGAGTCCATTGTGAGTCGTGGCAGGACTGAAACGCCGAATCTGATGCTGATCCGTCAACGCAGTGAAAAAACTGTCGGAAAAGTGTCGGAAATGAAAAAAGGGTTAACCAAGAAAATCGGCTAACCCTTTGATTTTATGGCGCGCCCGGAGAGATTCGAACTCCCGACCACCTGGTTCGAAGCCAGGTACTCTATCCAGCTGAGCTACGGGCGCGTTGTTTGCTCATAGTAGACACATATGATCACTGTCGACAAGCGGCGGGTATGTGTTTATCGGAGAGCGTGCTCCAGCAATTCCAGCTTATTTGCCCGGACTCCTCGACGCTGGGTTCAAGAAACAGCTGGCCACCGGTCGTTGCAACGAATTCCTCGTACTCAATCATGATGACACCCGTGTCCGGTTCGACAGTGACGGACCACACGAATGGCCCGGCATTCTCGGGGATCGACATGCGCTCGGCATCCGCAGCACCGGGGAAGCGGCCGTTGCTGCTGTAGTACTCCGTAATCTGCGCCTTGGCTGCAGCGGACAGATTGAGACCCGTCGACACTTGCGCCCGTATTGAGTAGTCCTGGTAGGCAGGAATGGCGATGGCCGCTATTACGCCGACTGCCGCAACCGCGCCCAGGCTGCCAAATAGCTCCGCCGGGTTGTTTTCGAATGTGAATTCGGCTGCCAGCGTTGGATTACCGAGACTCACAGTGAAGCCCACCGTTCCCAGCTCCGGCAGGTCCAGCTGTGCCGCCGACGGCATCGACCAGACATCGATGTCGGTCTGCCCAATGTCCGCGAGAATCTGCAGCAGTTCGATGTAGATTGCATACAGGCGCCCGGGCAATTTGCGGCTGCTACCGCTGATCGACAGCGCGGCATGCTCAGCGTCGATGCGCTGTCTTTGCGATAACCATTGGCCGATATTGGTTTCTGGCTGCATCGCAACACGATCGAACAATATCTGCGGTACCGATGCCGTGTACAGGAAATCGCCGTCGCGCATCCAGTACAGGTGATCGCGTTGACGCGCCCAGAGCTCGCCGAACCAGGGAAGGTCCGCCCTGACCTTATCGTCCAGCTGGTCGATGGCGCTCGGAATACTCCAGTGATAGTAGGTGTTGCCGGCCACCTTGCGCGTTTCCGGCGAGGATCCCGTAGCGGCCGCGATGCGTTCCAAAACGCTGTCCCACAAGTCCGGGTCGCGCAGCCGAATCGCGACATAGTCACCAGCGCGATCGAAGATCACCAGGATCTCCGGACCGACCGCCGCGAGCATTTCCTCCAGCGTTACGCCGGTGACCTCCTGGACAAGCTGCTTGCCCTCTGACCACTCGTCGGCAGCCGCCGCCGGCATCTTCGCGATGGCCAGCGCCTCAAGGCGCCTGAACTCTTCGACCGTCGGAATCGATGCCACCATCAAAGCGTCCGGATCGCCCACCGAGTGCGCCGACAGGTCATTGTTCACATACGGGATGAAACCCCTGTCATCCCCGGTCGGGATATCGGCGGCGAGCGAGATACGCCCCTTGCCGTTGGCAACGCCCCAGCCGAGCGCCACTGCATCGACCTTCCTGAATCCGAGTTCCATGAGTTCGTCAAACTGCTCACGCGGTACGAACATCTGCATCATCGGTATCGCTTCCTGCGCGTCCACCCACAGGAAGAACCCCTGCCCGCTGGTATCGATGCGGCTTTCCAGCGCGCGCATTCGGTGTGGCTCGTCGCGATTCATCGCAGCGATGAGATTGCCGAACGATTCCGCCGTAACGGATGGCCCCGTGTTGATCAACAGTCGCCCGCTGCCCGCATCGAACTGCAGCAACAGTGGCATCGGGGCACCGCCTATCTGGCCGATGTTCTGCGCATCGAGCGGCGCTGTCAGCGCAACGCCGAGCTCCTCGAGCACCGCATCGAATGCCGCGTTGGAGTCGATGTCCAAGGTGGCGGCAATGAGTGACGCCGGCGCCGGCAGGAACGTCGCCGACAACTCGATCGGCGAGCGAACGTGGGTCTGCACCAGCCGCAACTCGGGCTCCGACAGCAGCGGCACGACCGAGAAGACATTGTCGATCAGGCCCTGCTGTATTTTCTGCACGTTTTCGACATTCACCTTGCTGCGCAAGCCCGTGTCCAGCACGTTTCCCTTCGGCGTTGCGAACAAACCGAGCACGTGGGGAACGCGTGCATAGACGAGCGACTGGTCGGGCAGGTTCTCGCGCAGCCAGGGCTGCCGGATCGGCATCTCGTCTTGCCAGAGTTCGACATCGATGGCATGCGGAGACTGATCCGCATCCCGCGAACAACCCAGGATTGCCAGCGCGGCGAATGCCGCGACATATCGGAAGCGACGCATGGAATATCCTCGAGAGGTGAATGGCGATTGAGATAGTACTGAACCGTCAAGTCCGATGCGACTCGCGCTGGCACAAATATTCGCGCAAACGACTGGTTGATCTTGCTGACTGACGCCAAACAGAGACAGTCCGGTGGCGGCAGAAAACCTCATTAAAACAAGCACCTGGACGATCTGTGGTGAGATCGCAACGGGCTCGTCGAATGGAACTGGACACCGGCGCAACGCCGTCGCTACCATCCGCGCCGAATCATCGCGACACCGGATCCTCCGGGTAAATTTCGCAGACTTCAGGAGCATTCAATGAAGATCTTTATTCTGCTGGCAGGCCTGCTGTTGCAGGGCATCGCCATGGCACAATCGTCCGAACAACCACCACTCGTGCTCAACTATGACTACGTGGAACTGCGTTTCGTCGACGTCGACTCCAATGGCGGAGACGGCATTCGCGTCAACGGTTCCTATAACCTGGGCAACAACTGGCTGGTCGTCGGTGGACTGACGTCGCTGGATTTCAACGGCAACGTTGATACGACGACCTGGGAACTCGGTGCCGGTTACGTCTGGGACTACTCAAACGACTTTGATCTGCTGAGCAGCCTGCGCTACGTGCGAGCAGAGGCTGATACGCCAATTGGCAATGCCGACGATAACGGCTTTGCGTTCTCGGCCGGCGCACGCGGCCTGCTGACACCCGAATTCGAGATTCGTGGGTCGGTCAACCACGTGAACTTCGACAATAGCGACACCTACCTCGAACTGGCGGGTGACTATCACTTCTCCCGGCAATTCGCTGCGGGCCTGAGCGTCGAATTCGCGGGCGATACCGACATCATCACAGTGGGAGCGCGCTGGTTTTTCAGGTAAGTCGAGCTACTGCAGTTCGACGCTGGCTCAAGTCAGTACGGCGGAACCAGCCTGCGAAGGCCGTGCCCGAGCACGATGAGCAGGAACACAAGATTGCGCAGCACGATGCCCGCGACAAAATAACGCGGGCATCGTGCAGTGTGCGATTGCTCGCTCTCGGCCAGTGCCTCGCCTAATCGCTCTATCCAGTTGACCGATCGCGGCCACTCGACGATGTCGCTCAGCCACCTTGCCGGAATGCCGGCTTTGCCTGTCCCCGCACCGACAATGCCACCGTAAATCGCCCCTGCGGTGTCAGTGTCGCCACCGGCCCTGATGATGTCCTGCAAACCCGAGGCAAAATCTCCCGAACTGCCGAACCATGCCTGCAGCACGCAGGGCACGGTTTGGTAGCTGTAGCCCGAGATGCCGTCTTTCGAGCCGATGTCCGTTGCGAAATCAGCCACCGATTCATTGTTGGCCGCGGCCCGCGCCGCGTGCTGCAAAAGTTCCTGCAACTCCTCGGCGTCTTCTTCTGCCAGGAGTTCATCCAATGCCGGCAGATAGGAATCTGCCGATGGCGTCTCTTGCGTTGCACTCTGGTATGCCGCCAAAGCGACCGCAAGTGCCGCGTAATACGCTTTCGGATCCGAGTGTGTAATCTGCGTGGACGCTTTGACGAATTGTTTGAGTTTCTCCGGATCGTGCCCGTAAGCAACGCCGAGGATCGGGCTACGCATCGCCGGTCCGTTGCCGGCGGAAAACACACCACTTGCCTGCGGCGATAATCCGAACCAGAGTCTCACGATCGCTCGAAGCGTGGCGAAGCCGACACCGGCTGGCAGTCCAAGCAACCACCAGCGCAGCGCGCGCGCGAGCTGTTCTCGAAATGTGCCAACATCACCATTGGCGCGAATCAGGGCCTGGGCAACAAAACATGCGTGTTCGGTGTCGTCCGAGACCATGCCCTTGCCAAACAGCAAATGGTGGCTTGAAGTGTCAGGAAATAGTTTCGCGGCACGGCGTGCCGAAAGGCCCTCGTAGGGCAAACCAAGCGCATCGCCGACCGCGGTGCCCAGCAGACAGCCAATGCAGGCATCGGTGTTCAATGCACAGCCTCGTCGGGCGGCACGATAAGCACGGCCTTCTTTGGTGCCGTCGACAGCGTGACTTCGGCGCCCGAATTGAACTCGAGGTAGTCCGCCTCCACACCATCGCTGAAGACGACGCCGTTGCTGGCCATCTGCGAGGTGACTTTCAGCGGCGTTCGATCCGTGAACACGCCGTGCACGATGGACGTTTGCGTCGCGATGCTCGGGAACGGTTCGCGAACCGAGTAAACCAGGTGTTCGCTGTCCCAGTTCAGGCGCCCGCCGTTGGCAGGTGGAATCACTTGTCCGCCCAGTGCCTCGACGACGCCCGCCGCACCGGCGTAGACAGACTGCAACCACCCGGTCGAGCCGGCGCCCGTCGACACGATGATGCCCGAGGACGATTGCGTTTCGCTCCTGTCGCCGATTTGGATTCGATACCGCGCCGATACGTGCGAGCTTGCACCGATAAAGAAGTCATTGAATGCCATCAGGCTCTGGCCGTCGGAGAGTTCGGCCATCGCGAGCGTGACTTGTCTTGCGTGCAGCGGTCCGTACAGCGTCGTGTATAGCTGTTGCTCGACGTTGCTCGCATTGAACGGCAACAACACGCCATCGAAGCGTTCCGGGTCCGGATTGACGGCGAGTATGGGCTGCCCGGACAGGTACTTGGCGGTGTTCGAGACCAGGCCATCCTGCCCGACCGTCACGACGAGATCCGCTTTCCCAAACGTAAATCGCGGTACCAGGTCCCTGTCGATCAGCTGACTCTTGAAGCCGGTGGGGACCGCATGTCGAACCCTGGCGAGCACCTGCTCATGTTTCGCATGCGCGATCTCGATACGCTCGAACGACTGCCCCGCCTGCTGCAGATAAAAACGGGCCTGGGCTTTGGTATTGAAGCGCGCGACGAGATCATCGAGCTCGGTTTTCCGGGTCACGATGATCACGTTTTCGTATTGCGGCGCGTTCATGAGACTACTGCCGGGTTTCCGAGACGAACGACACGACCTTGCTCAGGAGATCTGGCGTGATGCTCAGATTCTCGATCGTTCCCGCGTTCGAGGCCCACTCTTTCAAGGCCAGACCGATCAGCACCTGTGGCGGCAATTCGCCGTACGGCGCGAGCTTGAGCTCGTCGGCTTTGGCCTCGGCCTCGGCCAGCGTCAGGCTGTTTTCGGCCTGCATGTCGACGAGATCCTTGCGCCGATTCTCGAGTTCTACGTCGGTGTTCATTTCGGACTCGCGGATCTTGCGCTCCTCATCGACCGCCGATTTACGCCGGTCGTAAATGGCCTGGTCGGCCCGCTTGTGCAGGCTTTCGCGGTAATCGGCTTCGAGTGCCTTTTGCATTTCCGGTGTCGCCTTGACCGCCGTGAAGTGCAGTCCCTCGAGTTCGATACCGATCGATCGCAGTTCCGGCGCCTCTGCCACTTTGGCGAACACGATCGAGGCCAGGTCCTTCACCTCGCTCAACGCGTCCTCGAGCGAGCGGCGGCTGACTTCACTGCGCGTGTGCGCCTGCACGCTGTTGACGACGCGCTGTTCGAGTTGCTGCGGATCGTCACTCTTATAGTCGTGTGTCTTCGGCGCGATCGTAAAGTCGAGACGCTTCGCCAGTTCGAGAGGCTCGGTCAAGCGATACGTCAGCGATCCCTGGATCGAGACTTCCTGGAAGTTCGCCGTCGTCTCATTGAAGATGAACAGGCTTTCCCGGCTCGCCAGCGGCACCGCGGCGATCGACGTCGTCGCCGGCAGGTAGAAGAAATTGATACCGACGCCGTGCTGCACGAGCTTGCCGTTGCGATGGCACAGGACGTAAGTATTGGGTTCACCTTTATAGTAATTGATCAACATGTTGCACCTCCTTGCACTACTTGATCACCTCAACACGATCGGGATGGATCGATCGATACAGTTTCGCCGGACGGTGTGCGCCGGCCTTCCTTTCCTTGCCCGTCTCCATGACGAGGCCAAGACTCAAAATGCGCTTCCTGAAATTTCGTTTGTCGAGCGCTTCGCCGAGGATGAGCTCGTACACCTGCTGCAGTTCCGGCAGCGTGAATTCCTTGGGCATGAACTGGAACGCAATGGTCGAGTAGTCGAGCTTGTCGACCAGCCGTCGCTGCGCCATGTCCAGGATCTCGCGGTGATCAAACGCCAGCTCCGGCAACTCGTTCATGCCGAACCAGCTCACACCCTCGGCATCGGTCGCCGCACGAATCTCGATCGTGTCGGTCGGGATCAGCGCGTAATACGCAACCGTGATGACGCGCTCGCGGGGATCGCGGTCAGGCCTGCCGAAGGTGTACAACTGCTCAAGATAGACTCCGCTGACGCCGGTCTCTTCTGCGAGCTCCCGCCGCGCGCCCTCCTCGAGGCTTTCGTCGAGGTTGACGAAGCCTCCGGGCAACGCCCAGGCGCCCTGATGTGGCGGCAGCGCCCGTTTGATGAGCAAAACTTTCAACTCGTCCTGGCGAATCGTGAAGATCACGATGTCGGTCGTAACGGCCGGGTGCGGGTAGTCGTAGCTGTAGGACATGGCTATACTTCGTGTGGCTTTGACACGAAGTATAGTGTGCTTTCTACACTAAGTCAACAGGGAATGTCGCCCGCGTCGCCGCTAGACAACGGCGGAGCAAATTGTAAGACTACTATCCCGTAATCCATTGATTCTGGAGAACTTTGATGCGCGTTTTGATTGCCGTTTCGCTTGCTTTGCTGTTCATCACCGCGAACGCCGAAGGCCGGGCCGAGACGCTCAGGCGCATCTCGGAGAGCGGGGAGTTCCGCATCGGCTACGTGCCTGACGCACCGCCGCTCTCTTTTGTTGACAAGAACGGCACCGTGGCGGGCTATTCGATAGATCTTTGCCGGCATATCGCATGGACCGTCCGCGATGAACTGGGCCTGGAGACAGTCGACATCGTCTACACGCCGTTGGCGTCGATGGAGGAGCGTCTCACCGCCGTCGAAAACGGCGACGTCGATATCGAGTGCGGCGCAACGACGGTCACGCTGTCGCGACGCGAGCGGGTCGATTTTACGCTGATGACGTTCATCACCGGCAGCGCGGTGCTGTCACGCAAGGCCAGCCCGATCGGAACCGTTGATGACATCAACGGCACGAAGATCGCGGTATTGGGTGGCACAACCACCGAGAACGTGATGCGGCACGTCATCGAGATCAATGAATTCGATATCGACCTGCAACTGATCAGCTCTCATGACGAAGGAATGCAATTGCTGAATTCGGGAAAGGTTGACGGTTACGCATCGGACCGCGCCATGTTGATCGGTCAGGTGTTCCGGGATGAAAACGCGAAAAATCAGTACGCCATGACGGGCGGGCCATTGTCGTTCGAACCGTACGCCATGATGATTCCGCGCGGCGACACGGAATTCCGCCTGATCGCGGACAAGGCGCTGGCGTCACTCTTCCGCGGCCCGCGGATTCGACGTATTTATCACAACTGGTTTGGCCGCTACGGCGAACCGTTGTCACCGATCATAGAGGCGGTTTATCAGTTTCAGGCGGTGGGTGAATAGCTCATATTGCGCGGGTCGACCGGGGCGCGGCACAACGTGGTAAGCCGCTGCAGGCGCTACAGCCTGAGGTCAACGAAAAACTGCGCGCGCTCGATGTGTTCGGCCGTAATGCTACCGCCCTCACCGTAGTTGGGATCGAGGTTGCCGCGCCGCCAGCGCGAAAATCGAACCTCGCCCTCGCACAGCCTGCTGGTATCCAGCGTGCCGATCGGTATCACTGCAGCAACCGGGAAACTCGCAACACCGGTATCGCTGCTGAGAGTGACCGCATCCGTGTCGGTGAAGACGAGGCCGCTGTTTGTCGCACACGACAGCGATACCTCGATGTCCGGGACGATGCTGGTGCCTGAAGGCGTCCAGGCGATCGGGACATTGTCTGCCTGAGCCAGCACGTCATTACTTGTCGGCGACTGTACGAGAAAACCTTCGGGCAAGGTGACATTGGAATTCGGCGCACTCACGCCGCTATCCCGTGTGAACGAAACGGTAAACATCGTACCGGCGTCATCGAAATCGAAACTCGCCGCGTAACGGAAACGCCCGATGACGGACATATCCTCGATCATGGTCTTCTGAATGCCATTGGCCGTAACGGTCAATCTGTCGCCGGGGCTGAGTTCGAGACTGGTGCGAGCGAGTCCGTCATGGCCCACCTCCAGTTCGGCATCAACGAACGTCCTGCCCGTGCCGTTTGCGAAAACGTCAATATCCGCGTGAATGCCCTGCGTCGTAACGTTTTCCGAGGTCGTGTTGCTGCATGCGCTGAACACGGTGGCGCTCAGGATTATGCAAAACAGACGGTAGCTACTCATGCGAATAAAACTAGCACACTCGTCAAATGGGGCCAATCGACAAACGCACATTATTCGCTGCCCCCGGCGCGACTCTACAGCAGTGACTTGACGATCTGGCCACCTTTCATGATCAGCGCGAGATTATTCCCGGGATCTCGCAGTACCGAAATATCCTCGAGTGGCTCACCATTAATCAGCAGCATGTCCGCGACCCAGCCTTCGCGGATTTCACCGAAATTGCCATGGCGGTTCAGCTTGCCCGCCATTCGAATGACCTTGGCGCTTTCCGACGTTGCCTGCGCGAGGACCTCCGCCGGTGTCCAGTACGCCGCACGCGCCGTAAATTCCTGCGTCAGCAGCGGATACATGCCGCTGATCAGGTCAGTGGAAAATCCGGTCCGGATATTGTGCTTCCTGATCAGCGCGATCAGGTTTTCCTGACCTTCGAGAACGGCCTCGAGCTTGTCCAGGTTTGTCTGCGTGAGACCTGGCAGGTTTTTCAGCTCACGATAGACGACGACCTGTGTGCTGATGACGACGTCGTTCTGCTTGACGTACTTTGCCGTCGCGTCATCGATCAACAGGCCGTGCTCGATACACTTGACGCCGTTATCGATCAGCCGGCGCACTGCGTCGCTCGTGTACGCATGCGCGAGTACGTAAGTGCCCCAATCGCTGGCCGCCTGCACGGCAGCCCGAATTTCCGCCGGCGATGGCTGCAGTGAATGAATCGGATCGAATTCCGACATGACGCCACCGCCGCCCATGATCTTGATTTGTGTCGCGCCGAAGCGGAGATTTTCCCGCGCTGCCGCCAGATGCTGATCGACGCCGTCGACGAGAACGGAGGTACCGTTGTACAGGTAATGGCTGCCACCCTGCAGGCTTGGATTGGGCTGGTCGCCGAAACGAAAATCGCCATGCCCTGCCGTCTGGGAAATATAAGCACCGGATGGGAATACACGCGGTCCCTCGATTGCACCCGAATCGATCGCTCTCGCAAAGTGCGGATGCGTGCCGCCGGCGTCACGGATGCTCGTGAAGCCGCTGTCGAGATAATGCTTCGCGACCTTTGTCGCGTAAACGTGACTGAGCGTCGAATACGCATCGATCTGGTCGGACGGCACGTGCCCCGACAAATGCACATGCAGATCGATGAAACCCGGCGACAAGACACGGTTGCCGCCGTCGATAATGCGGCTGCCTTCCGGCGCGTCGATCGGATCGCCGGCGATCTTCGAGATAACGCCGTCTTCAACAAGCACGTGGCCGGGCATCAACCTGGCGTCGACGCCATTGAAAATACGCACGTTTTGAATCAGTACACTATCCGCCTGAGCGGCCAGGGACGCGCAGGCCAGGCCTGCAAACAGCAGAATTCTTATCATGATCTTCCCGGCACAAGTTCGGTATCAGCGGCCGATTGTACGACGGGAAGCGTCTCCGGCGGCGCCAATCTGCGTTTTTCTCACGGAATTGCAGCGTGCACATTCGGCGGCGCGGCGCTAGCTTGTCACTACCGCTCAGCAGAGGAACAGTTCCTCCTGCATGGGCACTCATCCAACCAGGGAAGGAACGATGAACACAAGAATCGCAGCAACAATGGCGGCGTGCGCGGCAGCCGCTTATTTGATCTACGCCGGCCTCACTGATACCCCCGCCGAAATCCCGGCCGGGCCGCTCCAGCCGGGCAATATCGCGACGCCGCAACAAGCCTCGGCTACGAACCTTGATCAGACCGGGCCGGCCGTCGTTGCCGATGACGGCACCGAGATCGTACTCGGCCTTCGGGTGCGCAAGGACAGAAACTGCCACGTCGAACTCAAGGACTACGTGACGACCGATGGCGAAATGTTCTCGGCATACTCCTGCACACCCATCGGCCCCGTATCGGCGCATCCCTATGCCGACTACGACAATGCGACACTCGCCGCCATGGCCTATGCCGACGCGGCCGCCGCGGCTTTGCTCGGGCAAAGGCTGATACGCAAGGATACGCGCAGGTCGTACCGGCTGCTCGTACGCGCCGCGGCGCTCGAGGGAGGCAATATCCGGCACCTTGCCTGGTTGTCGGACCAGGCATTTGGCGCCATCGCAATCGATGGCGAGCCGCAGGTTGCCAACCTGCAGCGCCAGTATGAACTTTCGGCGCTTGCCGCACGGCTTGGCGACGATTCCGGCAGAGCCGACTACCTGAAAAACGAACTCGTACGCATCGGTGTTGATGACGATCAACTGGACTCGCTGGATGCGCGTGTCAGTGCGTTACTTCAATCCATGCGTGACATACAGCGAACGGTTCTTGGTGAGGTCACGATCGGAGGGCAGGATGATGCGTAAACTGCTCCCATTTCTACTACTCATCGCGGCACTGCAGACGGACATCTGCTTCGCACAGGCAAATTCCATGAATATCCTGTGCGCGGACTGCCGGGATCCGCATCAGTACCCGGCCGATTTCGTAAACTTTGCCTTTAATCAACTCTATGGTCCTGACGCCTGGATGGCTTTCGAACTGGCTGACGATTTCTATGTCACCAATCTGGACAACCAGACGGTCTACGTCGATGCGGATTTTGTCTTCCTCGGCCTGGGATTCAGAGGATTTCGCGTTCCGTTCTGGCCGACCAATTTGTTGCGGTTTACGCTGGCGTTACCGGACGGTCGAATATACATGGCATTACGCAGTGTGTATCAAACATCGCTGCCGGTGCCCTCTTCGGTTGACAGCGAGCAAGGCGATGCTGAAAACAATATCAGCTCGTCGTATGACGATGGCAATGAGGGCGAAGCGGAGGACGATTACGACGCCGACCACTACGATGACGACGTCTGGGAGTGGGACGATCTGGACAATGACGATTACGAAGGCACAACCTGGATCGAAGATCCCGACGAATTTGATGAATTCGATGACGCCGACTGGTGCGAAGAGTGCTAGATCATGGCTGATCGTCGCCACGAGTCTCAGGTCACCGCCGACCTGGCACGGTGCCATCGGTCACGGCTGAGACGCGATTTGTCTCAGCCTTTTTTCTTGCGTTCAACCGACACTACGCGCATCTCTTCTGCCATGCGTTGCATCTCGGTGAGATTTCTCATCTTGACGGTGTCGGGCGACTGCAGGCGAGCCGCAACCTCATCACTGATCGCGGGTGCATTCTCGATCTTCAGCCTGTGGTGGCCTATCGAAATGATGTCGTTGCTTCTCAGGACCGTGCTTTTCAGCCTGACCGAATTCACCGTCGTGCCGTTGGAACTGTTCAGATCGAGCAGGACCAATGCGTTCGAGTATCGCAGTAGTACCGCGTGTATCTTGCTTGCGTACTCGTCATCGAGAACGACATCAGCAAATTCGGAACGACCGATCAGGACTTTTTTTGTACGTGGCACATACTGCGACAGCGTCGAGCCGTTGCGCGTAATGATGAGTCGTGGCTTGTCCGGGCAAATAGCCTCTTGTGCGTAATGGTTGATCAGGCCGGGCCATCCGCCCGACAGCTCGCGCACTCGCTCGCAGGCAGCAACGGGGAAAAGTGTATCGGGTTGTTGCACGCCGCAGGCTGCCAGGCGAGCGTGCAGGTATAGCACGGTTTCCTGGTCGGACAACGGACCGATCGTGAAGATGCCGACCTGGCGTTTCGCGATACAGGGCATGCTCTCCGATCCGATCAGCGAGCTGAGGTTTTCGTTGCCGGTCAACAGGATTCGAATCGCGAAGCGATGTTTGACAGTCAGAGCGGCAAGCGCATCGAGTGTGCGCAATGCGCTCGGATACATGTGTTCGATATTGTCGACAATCAGGAGCGGCGGCTGGCCTGATCCGGCTTGCTGCATGGCGAATACCTTGACCATTTGCAGCAGTTCGCGGCTGGAGTCGAGGCCCATGTCGTAGCCATACTGCGACAGCATCTCCGACAGCAGCCCCTGGGGCCGGATATCGGTGCCATCAATCAGCGCAGCCGCGGTGTCTGCCGGTATCGAATCGCGGACTCGGCGAACGATCGTGGTCTTGCCGGAGGAACGTGGCCCGTGCAGCACCGCAATACCGCGCGGCCCGTTCAGCGTTGTCTGGACAAATTTCAATGCATCCCGGTGCGACTGGTAATTCAGCGTGACCAGCGCGCCGGCCTCACTCCCAAACGCTCGCTCGCCAATTCCTGCGTGTAAAGGCCGATTGTCAGACACCGTTCGAGTCTCCGTTTGTACATAATTCTCTACGGCTAAGAGACCATGCGTGGGTGTCGCCGTCATGGAACCACGTCGCAAAATTGACAGCGCGCCCGAGGGTCGGGGCGCCGGCGACACAGTTGCCAACATTTGTTTGATTAGCTAACCTTTGTCTATTATGACCAGCCGCGAGCAACAAATTCTGGCGCTAATTCGCGAAAACCCCATGACACGGCAGCAAGCGATCGCGTCGACCCTGGGTATCAGCCGTTCCGCCGTGGCCGGGCACATCATGAACCTGACCAATAAAGGGCTTATCAAAGGTCGTGGCTATGTGTTGAGCGACCCGGCATTCGTTGCCGTGATTGGCGGCGCCAATATGGACATCCATGGCAGATCCGACGAGACCTTACGCAGCAACGATTCAAACCCGGGCGTGGTGCACACGTCAGCCGGGGGCGTCGCCCGTAATATTGCCGAAGGCCTGGCTCGACTCGGCATCGATTGCCGCCTCGTCTCGGCTGTCGGCAATGATCAGCACGGCAGGATGCTGCTGCGGCTCGGTCGCGAGGCCGGCATCGATATGCAATACGTACAGCAATTCGAATCGGCAGCCACGTCGACCTACCTGTCCGTGCTGGACAATACCGGTGACATGCGGGTCGCGGTCGCCGACATGAGCATCATCGATAAATTGACTGCGAATCGACTGCAGCAGATTCAGCCAATGCTGAATCAGGCCTCCCTTATTATTCTGGACACCAATCTTCCTGACGACGCCCTTGCCTGGCTCGCCCACACGTTCGCCAGGCACACGATATTTGCAGATACCGTATCGACCGCCAAAGCACTGCGGATCAAGCCGTACCTGAGCTCGATCCACACACTTAAGACGAGCGCCATTGAAGCGGAAGCACTCACCGGGCGGAAGGCGCGAACTCAGGCTGATCTTCGGTCCCTGGCCGGCTGGGTCCATGCGCAGGGCGTCGAACGACTGTTCGTCACCCGCGGCGCGCAGGGTGTGTTTTACAGCACTGGCGATGCACAGGGCGTCGACAAACTGAAAGGTCCACGCCGTGACGTAAGGAATGCCGGGGGCGCAGGCGACGCGTTCCTCGCAACTCTCGCCTATGCGTGGCTCGAAGACTGGCCGCTGGACAAGTCCTTGCAGTATGCACTGGCCGCCGCAGACCTTACTCTGTCCGACCCTGCGACTAGCAGCCCTGCCCTGTCGCTCACCGCCATTCATCAGACTGTCGAGAATCAGCATGCCGGATAAGCCCGGCAACGACTATCTCGATATTGCTGCCGATGTTGCAGCCGCCATTGGTGCGGGCGATGCTGTGGTCGCGCTTGAATCGACCATCATAAGCCATGGCATGCCCTATCCCCGAAATGTGGAAACGGCGCTGGCCGTGCAGAACGTGATTCGTGAAGGTGGCGCGGTACCCGCCACCATCGCAATCTGGCAGGGCCGACTCAAGGTCGGTCTGAGCGACAGCGAGATCCGTCAGCTCGGTGCACAGGGTCCGAAGGTGCTCAAGACCAGCCGACGCGATCTGCCCTTTGTCATCGCGAACAGGAAGAACGGTGCCACCACGGTCGCCGCGACAATGATTATCGCCGCCATGGCCGGAATTCGGGTCTTCGCGACCGGCGGCATCGGCGGTGTGCATCGCGGCGTCGCGGAGACCATGGATATTTCGGCGGATCTCGAGGAACTTGCGCAAACCAGCGTCGCGGTGGTCTGCGCCGGCGTCAAGTCCGTACTGGATATCGGCCGCACGCTCGAGTACCTCGAGACTGTCGGCGTGCCGGTCGTGGGTTACAGGACCGATACTCTGCCGGCGTTCTATGCGCGCAGCAGCGGTTTTCCGGTCGACTACCGAATCGACAGTGCTGCCGAAGCAGCGGCCGCGCTGCGTATCAAACTGGACCTGCAACTGCCCGGTGGCCTGGTCATCGCGGTGCCGATACCGAAACAGCATGCTCTGAATGGCGACGATATCAATGACATCATCGCTGAGGCCATTGGCGAAATGAACCGCCAGGGCATTACTGGTAAAGAGACAACCCCGTTTCTGCTCGCAAAGATCGCGGAACGCACCGACGGCGAGAGCCTCGAGGCCAACATTCAACTCGTGATGAATAACGCTCGACTGGCGACCGACATCGCCATCCAGTTTGCGAAGTTGTAACCAGACCCTGTGATGACGAGGCGCATGCCGCGGCGTGACGGCCTGCCTCGAAGACTCGGGCGGGCTACTTTACTCGCGTAAACATTATGTAAATGTCGCATTCTGGCGACGGTTGCAGCGCGTTGCCATGAGCATAAAATGGAGTCTCGGCTCAGTTCAATAATCAAAATAAGATCGTCGGCTGGTCACTAACAAACGGATCAGGACGATCACCGGGAAATGCTATGAACACCTTCAAAATTATCTCTCGCTCCAGATTGCCGATACTGGCACTGGCAGTCTCTCTGTTTATTTCTGCCTGCGGCGGTTCTTCATCGACCAGCAACGAGCCTGGCAACGTCGCGCCAGCACAAACAACTGGAACGATTGGTTTGTTGTTTACAGACAAGCCAACCGACGAGTTCAGCGCGATCAAGCTCAATGTGGTTGAAGCCATTCTGATTAGCGACGACGACGGACACCAGATACTGTTTCAGGGCTCGAAACCGATCGATCTGCTGAACCTCACCAACTTCAATGAGCCCATCGTATTCGGTGAGGTGAACGTCGGGGTCTACACCAAATTGCGGCTCAGGATAGACAACCTGGAGTTGGTCCCCAACGACGGTAGCGCATCAATATTCCCGGCGCTGCCCGCAAACGGAAAAATCGATCTGCTCGACCCCGAAGGTTTTGAAGTCCTCCCGGGACGCACCTTGCTTGCCGAGATCGACATGGACGCAAACAAGTCCATCAAAATCACCGGTACCGGTAACGGCCGCAAGTACAACTTTCGTCCGGTCGTCAAAGCCAACTTCATGAACGGTGGTCTGCCCGACAAACTCGCACGGCTAGAGGGTATCGTCAGCGAAATATATGCCGACCCCGCTGGCGGCTTTCGCCTGTGTGATGCCGCAATGCCGGACAACTGCATCGACGTGAACACCGGCACGGGCACAAGCATCTTCGACAATGAAGGTCTCGCAACAGAATTCGGCACGTTGATGGTGAACGACCCGGTTGTGGTTATCGGCCGCTACGTTGTTGATCCCGACATCGCGCTGGACACGCTGATTCTCGAGATTGGCGGAAATGCGGAGCAAGTGAGTGGCAATGTTGTCAGCATGCCCGTGGACCAGCAGTTCCTGATGGTCATCAATGACAATGGCGATATTGTTGTCGAACTTCAGGATGGAACAAAATACTTCGATGCGGCCGGCGAAATCGGTCCTGGCGCCATTGTTGTTGGCGCCGATATCGAGGTCGAAGGCGTACGGCCTGCGAAAGCGGATCCGGCCGACCCCGACCTTATTCGAGCTGCGCTGATTTTCGTCGAGGCAGAAGATGCCGCACAACTCAGTGGCATGATCATCGAGCCTCTCGATGCGGCGACGAGAAGCTTCATGCTCGCACCGCTCGAAGGCAACGACACCTGTGTCCGCGTCGATGATCCCGCCGACATTCTGCTCGTCGACGTCGCAGCGTCAGCGGTGACCATGGGCACAATAGACAGTCTCGCCGTGGGCCAGTCCGCTGATCTCTTTGGTTTGGTGGCGATGGACGGCTGTTTTGAAGCCGACGAGGTCATTGTCGAGATCGTAGCCGCCCCGTAATACGCGCTATCGCCATTCGACGCTCCGCGGCCAACTCGCGCCGTCCAGTCCTGAACCGGATTTTGGACGGCGCGACAAGCACTTGCCGAACATCCTCCATGTAGATTCTCGAAAAGCACCCGGATACTCGCTTAGGAGTACAATGGTGGACCTCCGCACGGCGTGAACGCCGTGATGCGAACTCCCGGAAGAATTACAAGGAGCGATCCCCATGAAGGCTATCAAGCTGAGAATATTGCCCTCTCTTGCACTTTGCGCCACCGCGATATTGCTCGTCGCTTGTGGAAAACAGGATGATCCGGCAGCTGAAGCGCCATCAGACGCTGCTGCAACGACCGTTGCGAAGGTGCCGCTGAGCACCGCGTCGGAGGTAGCGCGTGAGCTGTATGTGCAAGGCCAGTCACTGGCTGACGACCTGCATTTCGTCGATGCGAATGCTGCATTCGCACAAGCCGTTGAAGCAGACCCCGCTTTCGCCATGGGCTATGTCATGCTCGCGCAAACATCGCAAACCGCCACGGAGTTCTTCGATGCGGTCGACAAAGCGAGTGAGCATGCAGCGCATGCGTCCGAGGGCGAGCAACTTATTATTCGCGCTGTCGTCGCTGCTTCGGAAAACGATCAGGCTGCGCAGCATGACGCATTGACACAATTGGTTGCTAAATTTCCGCAGGACGAACGGACACACATGCGGCTCGGAAACTACCTCAATGGCCAGCAGGATTTTGCTGGCGCCATCGAACACTACAAGCATGCCACGTCGATCAACTCTGGGTTTGCCGGTGCCTACAACGCCCTGGGCTATGCATACCGCAGCCTCGAAGACTTCGATAGTGCGAAGAACGCATTTGCCAAGTACGTCGAACTGCTGCCCGACGAGGCCAACCCTTACGATTCTTACGCCGAGTTATTGATGGAGATGGGCGACTATGAAGAGTCAATTGCCAATTATCGCAAGGCGCTTGAGATCAACTCGAGTTTTCCCTCGGCGTACGCCGGAATCTCGATTAACGAATCGTTGAAAGGCGAAACGGAACTGGCCCAGGAGGCGGCAGAACAAGGGCTCGCTGCAGCGCGCAATTTCGCCGAACGCCAGGGGGCAATGTTCCGTTCAGTCACCTCGCATCTATTTGCCGGAAATACCGAGGCCGCAATGGAAATGAGCAACACGATGCTCGCCGAAGCCGAGGTCAAGGGCAATCACGCGGCGATGGGCGGCGTGCTCGAGTACATGGGTGACATTATGCTTGTGGCAGGTGAGCCCGCCAAAGCTGAAGAGTATTATGATTCGGCGCTCGAGCAACGCATGCAGGCCGGGTTCAACGAAGCCAATGAGGCACAGGCAAAGCGGACGCATCTGTTCAAGACGGCGATCGCGGCAATGATTGCTGACGACGCAGAAACCGCCGCAACGCGGACTGCCGAGTACATTGCAGCCGCGGAAGTGCACGGCACGGGGTTCGAAAAGCGTCGAATTCATGAACTCAGCGCATTTCTGGCCCAATATAATGAAGACCTCGACGCTGCGGCTGAGCATTTCGATCAGGCAAGCCAGCTGGAACCGGTTGTCTTGTACTGGTCCGCACGTACACAGGCGGCGTTGGGCAATACTGATCGTGCGATTGATCTTGCCACGCGCGCCGCAAACAGGAATACGCTGAGCGCCAATCTGCCATTCTTCCGCAGCGACGCGCTGGCTCTGCTGGCAGAATTGAACGCCGGGTAATGAGGGCGACGACAGGCACGTACGTTCTTCTGTCATTAGGTATCGCGACAGGCCATATCGCGCACTCCGCGACGGTTGACGATCCGTATCGGCTGAACGACGCCGTTCAGCCGATTTCGCAACAGCTTGCCATGACGCTCGATCCGAGCTCGCCGCGCTATTCGGGTGAGACCGTGATTTTGCTCGATATTCTCGAGGAGGTGCGGTCGATACGGCTGCACGCACAAGACCTTACGATTAGCAGTGCACAATTCGGGCCTGCGAGCGATACGCTCGCGGCTGCTGAATTTGAACATCTGGAGCACGCGTTACTGCAAATATCGACCGGGTCGGTAATTGCTCCAGGTCGATACGAACTGCAGATCAGGTTCGAGGATGATTTCAACACGGACAGCGTCAGCATGTATCGCGTCGAAGAGAAAGGCCGCCATCATGTTTTCAGTCAAATGGAGGCATCGGAAGCGCGAGAAGCATTTCCTTGTTTTGACGAGCCGGCCTACAAGATTCCGTGGCAAATGACACTGACCGTTCCGACGGAGATGATGGCGGTAAGTAACACGCCGATACAGGATACTGCCGTCCTTGGCGACATGAAGAAAGTCGTGTTCGCCGAGTCCGCGCCGATGCCCTCCTACCTGGTCGCCATTGCTGTCGGCGACTTTGAAACAGTCGATATTCCCGGCATGAGTATTCCTGGGCGCGTTGTAACGACTCGCGGCAAGTCGGGACTCACCGGATTAGCCGTAGAATCGACGCCAAGGCTCCTCGCCGGGCTGGAAGACTATTTCGACACCGACTACCCGTATCAAAAGCTCGATCTGATTGCGACGCCGGAGTTCTGGTACGGAGCGATGGAGAACCCTGGCGCGATTGTCTATCTCGATCGCGCGATTCTGATCGACCCGGACAACGCCGACGCGACTCGTCTGCGCGCTATCGTGGGCACCAACTCTCACGAGTTGGCGCATCAGTGGTTTGGCGATGTCGTGACGATGGACTGGTGGGTAGACCTGTGGCTGAACGAATCGTTCGCCAGCTGGATGGGCGACAAGATCGTTGCGCAGACCTACCCCCAACTGGAGATCGAAAAATCTCGTATGTCCAGTATGTTCAAAACGATGCAACTCGACTCCCGGCCCTCCTCCCGCCCGATCCGCGCGCCGCGCGCATCGACGGACAATTTCCTGAATGACATTGGTCCGGCATATTCAAAAGGCCGGATCGTTATCAATATGTTCGAACAGGCCATCGGTGCAGAAAACTTTCGGGCGGGCATCCTCGAATACATGCATCGACACAAATGGCGCAATGCCAGCGCCGTCGATTTTGCCGATGCCATCGGTCTGGAAGCGGATTTCGACGTGCCGAAAGCCTTTGCGAGTTTCATGCACCAACCGGGAATTCCGTTGGTTGAAATCGAAGTACTCGATGACAATCGCCTGGCGGTTTCACAGCGGCGTTTCGCAGACGCCCAGGTTGAGCTGGCTGCGCTGCGCTGGACAATTCCGCTGACGATAAAGTACGCCGTCGACGGCACTACCCACGCACAGACGATGATACTCGATGACGTCCAGCAGATCGTGGAACTCGAGCAGCGCGGCGATCTGCAGTGGCTTTATCCGAATGCAGATCAGGGCGGCTACTACCGCTGGAAGCTGCCGGCACAGATGTTGCGGCCTTTGCTCGACGGCGCCCAGGAACTGCTCACCCCGATGGAGCGCATGGGACTGATTTCCAATCTTACCGCCATGCTCAATGCAGACAACATCGACGCCGACGAATACCTCGCGGCACTGGAGACATTTTCTACGGAGCGTGACCCCTACGTTCTCGGCATCCTTATCGATCAACTCGTTCTTGTCCGGGATGCGCTCGTCCGCGCCGACCAAAAACACAACTTCGCGACAATGGTCAGCCGCCTGCTTGGTCCCGCCCTGGAGTCCATCGGCACAGATCCCGTCGACGGTGAGTCAAATGCACTGACGACCATCCGGCCGCGCCTGCTCAGCTGGATGATGCGAGACGCCCGGGACCAGGTCATTATTGAAGACTTCGCCCGACGCGCCGAGGCTTTTCTCACTGGCGATTCAAAATTGCATTCCAGCCTGGTTCCCGCTGCGCTACTGGCGGCAGCGATCGAAGGTGATGCAAATACCTATCAGCGTTTCAAGAAGCGCTTCGAAAACGCTGCCACTCCCACAGAACGAGCGCACATGCTGGTCGGACTCACCAGTTTCGAGGCGACCGAGATCCTCATAGATTTGCAGTCTTACTCGCTAGGCGAATCGGTCCGGCCGCGCGAAATCATGACGATTCGCGAGGAACTCATCAAGCGACCCGAGCCGCGTGAGCTGGTACTGAATCACATGCTTGGACACTACCCGGCATTTCAGGAGCGATTGCCGGGCAACGGTCTGGCGCTTCTGCCCTCGCTCGCAATGGGCTGCTCAATGAACAGCGCTGAAAGCGCCTCTCAATTCTTCAGCAGCGCGGATCATCAGGTCTCAGGAACGCTGAGAATTCTCGACAACACCATCGCTGCGATCAGGTCCTGCGCGGCGCTGCGAAAACGGGAAATCGATAACGCCGATCGCTACTTTCGTGCCATAGCGGCCAATTAGGGAACCTGTCGCGGAGACTATTTCGACGCGAACGGTACGCGGAAGAATAGCGAATACAATACCGGCACGACCAACAGGGTAAGCCCTGTGGCAAACGCCAGGCCAAAGATGATCGTGATGGCCATTGGTTTGAACATTGCCGTGCCGCCCCACAAAAGCGGCGTCATGCCAAGAACCGTCGTAGCTGTCGTCAGGAGAATGGGCCGCATTCTCTGTTGGCAGGCCGTCATTATCGCATCGGCCTGAGTCCGACCGAAATCTCGAATCTCTATCGCTATGCGGTCCAGCAACACGATCGCGTTGTTAATAATTATGCCGGACAAGGAGATCAGTCCGAGGATCGTGAAGAACCCAAATGAGGAGTTCGCAATCAACAAGCCAAACGTGACGCCGATCAATCCGAGCGGTATCGTCGATATGATGATCGCCGGTTTGCGCAGCGAATTGAATTGCCCGATAAGTAATAGCAGGATCAGCATCCCGGCCACCGGCAGTTCCGCGGCGATCGACGCATTGGCATCGCCGGACTCTTCAGTTTCACCGCCGATTTCGAAATGGTGCCCCGCCGGCCAGGTCCGCGCCGAGTCTTCCAGCCACGGGCGCAAAACGGCAACCACCTCGGACGCCGTGGCGCCGGGCTGCAGTTGCACGTTGAGTGACAGCGTTCGGTCCCGATCCCGCCGCTCGATCATTCCGGGTTCGAACGTCAGTCCGACATTAGCGACCTGCTTCAATGGCACGCTGCTTCCGGTCGCTTGCGAGTAGACCGTCAGGCCATCGAGTTTGCTGAAATCCTGGCGATCCGCTGCTATCGTGCGCAGAGTGATGGGTATCAGTGCGTCACCTTCGCGATATTGCGTAAGATCGATTCCAGTCAGTCCCGCTTTCAACGAATAGGCGACATCTTCACTGGTCACGCCTGAGCGTCGTGCCAGTTCCTGGTCGACATCCACAGTGAGCTTTTTCGTCTGCAATCCCCAGGAATTCCTTGTATCGGACACTTGTGGAATTTCGTACAGATAACCCGTGACCTGATCGGCGATCGAGTACAGCGTGTCGATGTCGCTGCCGGATATCCGCACAATGATCGGATAGTCAACCGGTGGACCATTTTCGAGGCGTTTCACCTGGGCCGCGAGGTCCGGATGTCGTTCGCGCACGTAATTCTCAATGCCGGCCATGACCTCTTCGACGTGCTTGTCGTTCGTCGTATTTGCGATGACAAAGGAGTTTGCAGGATTCGGGTTCGGCGGATTCAGGCTCAATTGAAATCGCGGCCCTCCTTCACCGATAAACGTCAACCAGTTGTGCACCAGCGGTTTACGCTCAGAAGGTGTGAAGTAGGTTTGCCTGATAAAGTCATCGACGTCGGCGATAACCTCCTGGCTGGTCTCAATCGATGTTCCCAGCGGTAACTCCAGCTTCGCTGAAAATACGGGATCTTCCGATGGTGCGATAAATTCCTGGCGCACCAGTCCCATCCCGATTACTGCGAGGGCAAACAGGCCAATGATGACCGCAAGAAATCGGTAGGGACACCGCAATGACGCAAGAAGCAGGTTTCGGTAAGACTCGTACCAGCGCCCTTCAAACACCTCACCGCTGTCTCTGTTTCTTGGCTCTACCTTGAGAGTGATGGTTGTGACCATCGGCACGAACGTCATCGCCAATAACCACGATGAAATCAGCGCTATGCCAACGACGTAGAAAATGTCGGATGTGTACTCGCCGACGGCCGATTTTGCCATCGCAATCGGCATGAATGCCGCCGCTGTTGTTAATGAGGAAATCAACAGCGGCGTCTTGAGTTCCTTACCGGAATCGATCGCCGCTGATATTGCATCCTGACCATTTTCCCGTTTTACGAGAATCGACTCGACGATGACAATCGCATTGTCGACGAGCAATCCCAGCGCAATGATCAATGCGGTCAGCGATATCTGATTGATCGTAATGTCGAACAGCTCCATCGCGAAGAACGATGCGACGATAGTCGTGGGTATGAGCGAACCGACAACGAGGCCGGTACGAACACCGAGGAATGCGATCATGACGAGTATGACGATGACGATCGCCTGCAGCAGGCTCGAAGTAAATGTCTCCACGACGTTCCTGACGAGATCCGCCTGAAACCAGACCTTTTCGATCTCGATGCCCCATGGGTATTGCGACACAAGTTCCGGCATCAGGACGTTGAGACGGGCACCGAGTTTTAGAATGTCGCCGCCGCTGCGCATCGAAACGGCGATGGCCAGCGTCGGCTCGCCATTGACCCGACTGATGCTTTGCGGTGGATCTTTGTAACCACGATAGACGTCCACAATGTCTTCGAGGTACACCAGCGCCCCGCCGGGTAGCTGAATGACGGTACGCTGCAAATCCTCTACTGACTCGAAGTTGCCGGTCGGCTCCAGCGTAATTCTCTCGCGGCCGCTGACAATGTCGCCGCCGGATGACACGATGTTGACGCTGGCCAGCGAAGCAGAGAGTTGCTGCGGCGACAGTCCGAGCTCCGCCAGGCGCGCATTATTGTATTCGACGAAAATGACTTCCTGCTGTTCCCCATGGATGGACACCTTGGCGATGTCCGGCTCCTTGAGCAGTTCATCACGCAATTCGTCGGCAACGGCCTTCAGCTCGGCGTATGAAAAGCCATCGCCCGACAGCGTGTACACACTGCCGAAAACGTCGCCGAATTCATCGTTGACCTCCGGCGGCTGTGCGCCCTGGGGAAGGTCCGCGGTCACGGTATTCACCTTGCGGCGCAGGTCGTCAAAGATCGGACGCATTACCTTGTAACTTTCTTTGAAATTCGCGTAGATCAGCGAGATGCCAGTGCGCGACTCGCTGGTGATTGAGTCGATCTCCGGCATCTCCTGGATCTTTTTCTCGATCTTGTCCGTAACGAGCATTTCTACGCGTTCCGGGCTCGCCCCCGGGAAACGCGTTGTAATCACCGCCGTGCGCACGATGAACCCCGGGTCCTGCGCTTTGGGAAGGCTCTGGAAGGCGAACGCACCGGCGAGCACCACCAACGCGACGATGCTCAGCGTGATCCGATTCTTGTCAATCGCCAGCCCGGTCAGATTCACAACGACGACGCCTCTAATCCGGGGCGGGCAACAGGACTCGCTGACCGTCACGGATCACCGAAATACCCGCCGTGATGACGCGGTCGCCGACTTGCAGGCCGTCGAGGATCTCGATACCGGACTGCGACAACTCGCCCAACGTTACCGGCCGGCGGCGAACGATCGCCTCATCGGCCGATGCAGCCTGCTCGGCCACGAAGACAAACGTACCGTCGGGGTCATTGATTACCGCAGATACCGGAAGCACCGCCCCACCCTTCTGATCAGCAGCCGATTCAAACTGGAAGGTCACGTCGGCGGCCAGACCGGAGCGCAGTGACGGATGAGTGCCGTCGATCTGTATCACGACCGGAAAGGCCGCGGATCCCGGTGCGGATGCGACCGCAATCTCGGAAATGACGCCCGCGAAGACCTCGTCCGGAATCGAACCGAAACGCACGCTAACCGGTGTGTTTTCGTCGACGCTGCTGATCAGGCTTTCGGGCAGGTCCATGCTGACTTCGAACGCATCGCCGCAGCTGACAGCGGCGACCTGTTGCCCGGCGGACACATTTTCATTGACTTCGATATCCAGCGACGCGATCGAGCAGTCTGTGTCGGCTGTCAGTCTCGTGTAGGAAACATTCAGCCTCGCAATTTCGAGTGCCTTGCCCGCTGCCGCAACCAGTGCCTTGGCTGACTCTGCCTGAGCCCGCGAGGATTCGAGATCATTGAGTGACGCGTTGTCGTTCGCGTAAAGCCCCTTCGTTCTCTCATAGTTGGCGGCAGCCCGGCGGTCATTCGCCTGCGCTTCGACCAGCGTGGCTTGCGCCTGCTGTGCCTGCAGCACGTAGCTCGCCGGATCAATCTCCGCAATCAGATCTCCGGCGTTCAGGCGCTGGCCAATTTGCACGGGAACATTAGTGACAGTTCCCGACACCTTGAAACTGAGCCGTGACTCCCTGCTGGATTTCGAGGTTCCGGAAAAACTGCGGTCGCGAAAAACGCTGGCATCACTGACCGTGACGTAGCGAACCGGCCGCAGCCTCTCTTCGATGCTGGTGTCGGACTTGCCACAGGCGGTCAACAGCATGGTCGCGACAATCATCGTGCAAACGCCGAGTTTCATCATTCGGTTCCCGTCAGTTCCCTGCGAAATTCTGCCGCCAACGCCTCTCTTGCGTCCGGTGTCAACAGGAAATCGTACCCGCCTACCGCTCGTTGCAACGACATTATCGTAATGAGGAAGTTATACAAGGATTCCGCGGCAGCGGCCGATGCCGCGAGAGCCGTGTCCTGCGCATCGAGCAACTCGATGACCGTCACTGTGCCGCGCGCATAGGCGTCGCTCACAAGATCAAAGTTCTTTCCGGACGCCTCGGCGGCAGTGGCCGTTAGAGCGATTTGTTCGAAGGCAGCCTGCGTGGCGTGCAGCTGGTTGCGAATCTGCTCCTCGACTCTCTCTTCTGTGGACGCGCGCAACGATTCCAGCTGCCGCAATTCGAAGCTGGCCCTCGAGACGTTGGCCTTCTTGAGGCCACCGGAAAACAGTGGCAACGTCGCCTGCACGCCAACGCTCCAGTCATTGAGATCCTCGCCCGCCTGCGGCCCGGCGCCCAGCCCGGACTGACCGAGATTACTCGTATACCGGCCACCGACGGTGAACTCGGGCAGCCAGTAAGCTCGCCGCTGGCTGGCAAGCTCGCGGCGTTTGGCTGCGATTCGCGCGTTGAGCTGTTCCAGTTCCGGAGCCTGTCGCAGCGCCCTGTCAATGTAGAACCGGGAAAACCGTGCGTAGTCCGCGGGACTCTGGACCAGTTGATCGAACTCCTCCCGACTCATAACGAACGGTTCGTCAAAACTCGCCTTCTTGAGCGCAAATCGGGTGCCCTGCGGCCCGTGGACGATCCGGTTCAATGTATCCCAGGATTGATTCAGTGCGGCCCTTGCGTTCAGTACGAGAATTTGTGCACGTGCGACTTCGGCTTGCCAGCGATAAACGTCCGCCGGTGTCGACGTTCCCAGGCGGACCCGATCCTCAGCCAGCTCGAGGTTGGCCCGCGTGATATTCAGGTTGTTTTCCTGCACCGCAAGCTGCGAACGCGCATTCAATACTCTGTAATAGGACGTCGTCGCCGCCTGTATGACATCGAGTCTGAATTCCTCCAGGCTGGCCAGACGGCTCCTCTGCAGCTCCTTCTGGATTTTCAGATTTGCGCTCGCGGCGTCAGAATAAATGAGCTGATCGAGGCTGATTGCGGCATCCGTGGACCGTTCGGCGAACAGGCCCGCGGCAACTGCAGGTGAATCCCTGCGCAGCGAATAGGCCGTCGATGCACCGACCTGCGGCAACAGGTTCGACCTGGCTCGCGCGATCTCTTCAAGACCCGCTTGCACGCCGAATCCCTCAGCCTGCAGATCCTGATTTTCATCCAGCGCCAGACGTGCGATTTCGACGATGCCGTACTGTTGTCCAAGAGCGTCCTCATCCTGATTCAACAGGACGGCATCGTTCAGCACATCGAAACTCGGCGACAATCCGATGCGTCTGGCAGTCGCCATATTGATGGTCAGTCGTTCGCGGGTTTCCGATGTTATGCGCTGATCTTCGGCGCGCTCGCCCAGCATCACAGCCTGCATATTGAGTGCGTTGAGACGTGCCTGCCGATCAACATCGCGCGGCTCGGAGTCGGTGACGAGTAAGCCGGTCTCAACATCCGCGACGCCGGCGAAGCCATAGCTCGGCAGACCCGCCTCATTGATCGCCTCGACAAGAAGAGCGAAATCAGCCGCAGGCATTCGCGGCAGACCGGCTATGAATATCGCATCCGTGTCAGCAGGCACTCGATTCATCAGGCGATGATCGGCGCCATCGTGCAGAACCTCGAGCAGATTGATGCCCCTGGCTTCGGCGGCGGCGTATGCTGCATCACGGAGCGCCGGTATCGCGGACGACAAGGCCGTATCGACAAACAAGACAAGATTTCTGTACGGCGTTATTCTCGCGAGCGTGTCCAGATCGCCCGCAAAATCGGCATAAGCCGTCAGGTAATTAAGATTGGCCTTTCCCGACTTGCCAACCGTCGGCTCGCCCGCAACCAGACCGACATCGATAATGATCGGCAGAAATGTCGGTTTTGGGAATTCGGGTCGGATTGCCGCAATCTGATTTGCCACGAAGCCGGTGACCAGCACCAGATCGACTTCCGCGTCAGCGTAGGCATCGGATAGTGCGGCATCAATCGTTTCCTTACTCCAATTGCCTGCGAAACGCCGGATCTCGAGGTCGAACTCACTCGCGGTGAGCGCCAACAGCTCGTCGATGTATATCCGGTGCTGCGACTCAAACCGATCCGTTGCGCCATCTTCAACAACGGCCACAACGACCCGTTCCTGTGCCATCAGCGGACATGCAAGGGCCACGAGAACGATACCGAGAAATATTGATCTTGGCCGGCGGTCACTGCTGGGCAACGACAACATTCAAGACTCCGTCAAATCGGGCGCAACAAGGGACACTCTAAGGCACCGTGGCCCGGTCTGGAAGCTGTTCAACTCAGCTTTCCGTGCGATCCGGGTCGTGATACCTCCCTCAAGGGTGGATAATACGAACCCCCGTGGCAAATTCCAGTCTGAAGAAAGAGATTACGCCCGGGGATTAGTGGGGAGACGAGTGAATCTGACGCGCATTTCATTATCGAACCCGGTCGCGGTAATAGCCGCGATCCTGCTCGTGTTGCTGATGGGTGTGATTGCGGTGACAAGCCTGCCGATCCAGATGATTCCTGATGTGCAACGGCCGTTCATACAGATCAACACCCTTTGGCGGGCTGCGGCGCCCGAAGAGGTGGAGTCCGAGATCATCGAGCCACAGGAAGATGTGCTGCGCGGCATTCCGGGTCTCGAGAAGATGGAATCCTCTGCCAGTCGTGGCTCCGCGAGCATCAACCTGATGTTCTCTGTCGAGACTGAATTGCAGCGAGCCCTGATCGAGGTCATCAACCGGCTCAATCAGGTGCCGCGCTATCCGAACGATGTAAACGAACCACGCATCTTTGCCGGTCAGGACAGTTTCGGCGCGCAAATCGCGTGGTTCTCATTGACGCGGGTTCCGGGCAATGAACGGCCGATGGCGAGCTATCAGGATTTTGTTCGGGAAGTTGTGCAGGCACGCGTCGAACGCGTGCCCGGTATCTCGAACTCGAATGCCTACGGCGGCCGCGCCAACGAGGTCCGCATCACGTTCGACCCGTATGAGGCTGCCGCGCTCGGGGTCGATATTCCTACGCTGGCCGGACTCACCGGCAACAACAACGACACCTCGGGCGGTTTCAGCGATGTGGGCCGCCGGCAGTACACGCTGCGCTATGCCGGCAAGTACGAGCTTGCGGAATTTGGCGACATGGTGCTCGATTGGCGTGGTGGTAATCCTGTCCGCCTGCGCGATATTGCAACGATCGAAGTTCAAATGCGTGATTCGGCCGGCTTTATGATCGAGAGCGGGGAAGATTCCATTGCTTTCGATGCGCAGGTCGAGCAAGGCGTGAATGTGCTTGAAGTGATGCGAGAACTCAAGGCCGCGATCAGGGAGCTCGAAGAAGGGCCGCTGGCACGTGCGGGGCTGGAGGTTCGGCAGGCATACGATGAGTCAACCTATATTGAAGACTCGATTGCAATGCTTCGGACCAACCTGCTACTCGGCGTCGGTCTGGCAATCGGGATTCTGTGGTGGTTCATGCGCAGGTTTCGGGCGACGTTCATGGTCGCGCTTGCGATACCGATATCCTTGTTTACCGGCTTTATCGTCATGCAGTTGACGGGCCGGACACTGAACATGATTTCCCTTGCCGGCCTGGCTTTCGCGACTGGCATGGTGCTCGACGCGGCAATCGTGGTGCTTGAAAACATCGTACGACTACGGGAAAAAGGCGTCGACGCGGAAGAAGCGGCGACCGAAGGCAGTCGACAGGTATGGGGTGCATTGCTGGCATCGACGGCGACTACCGTTGTCATATTCGTGCCCATCATATTCCTCGAGGATGTTTCCGGGCAGCTGTTTGCCGACCTGGCACTGGTTATCTCGGTCGCTGTCGTCGCGTCACTTTTGATCGCGGTAACGGTCATCCCAACCGCAGCTGCAAGATGGCTGGAATCGATCAAGCTGGAAGACCCGCACACGCGCTGGTGGGAGTGGATTACGCAGACGGTAATGCGAGTAACAGACGGCAGGCAAACGCGTCGCGCCGTGATCGCCGGCCTTTTCGCCGGGGCAACGATTATCACCTGGTTGCTGCTGCCGCCCGCTGACTACCTGCCCGAAGGTAAACAGGGTTGGGTGTTTGCGTTCATCGTGCAGCCGCCCGGGCAGGCCGTGTCGGCCGCCAGAAGCGAATTTGCAGATCCCGTCGTTGAGCGCTTGCGACCCTACCTGGCCGAAGATGCCGAGATCGCAGTGAATAACTATTTCATGGGCATGTTCGGCTCCAACGCATTTGCCGGCGCCAGTATGGTCGACGCGGACGAAGCCGATGCGTTTGTCGAGAAATTGAACACAGAAATACTGGCCGGATTTCCGGATGTGATGGCCTTCGCTGATCAATGGGGCATTTTCGATCGGCTTGGAGGGGGCAGCTACATCGAATTGAATATTCAAAGTCGCGACATGGACGCGATGCTTGCGGCCGCTCGCGCCGGGATGGGTCTCATCGGCCAGCATCTGCCCGGCGCACAGGCACGACCGATTCCAGGCGTCGACTTCGCCGAACCGGAATTGCGCTTTATTCCTGACGAACGCCGTATTACCGAGGCCGGTTGGACCCGCCGTCAGATGTCGACCGTCATGCGCGCCCTCGGTGACGGCGTATTCGTCGGTGATTACTTCGATGGCGATCATCGTATGGACATCGTACTGCGGGCGCCCGAGTGGACCAGCCCGGAGCAGTTAGCGGCAACACCTGTTGCCACACCGGCGGGCGGCATTCAGTCAGTGGATCAGCTCGTACGAATGGAGCGCACAGCCGGGCCGAACCAGGTACGACGCGTCGACCGCCGCCGGGCAGTCACGCTCGCGATAACACCCTCGGACGAATTTTCACTGGAAGAATCGATCGACGTATTGCGGACCCGGGTCGAGCCGGAACTGCTGCGGATGCTGCCCGAAGATGGAGAAATCAGCTACTACGGCAGCGCGGATGATCTCGACATCGCGCTCACCAGCATGTCGCGCAGTTTCGCGCTCGCAATCATCGTCCTGTACCTGCTGATGAGCGGCCTGTTTCGTTCATTCATTGATTCGCTACTCGTGATCGCGGCGCTGCCGCTCGCGACCGTCGGCGGCGTACTCCTGCTGCGGCTCATGAATCTGCCCATGGACTTGCTGACAATGATCGGCTTCATTACGCTACTCGGCCTGGTCGTGAATAACGCGATATTGCTTGTGCACCAGACCCGCTCGGCCGAACGGCATGGACTGGATCGGCGCAGTGCCGTCGAGCAGTCCATTCGCCGGCGCCTGAGGCCCATATTGATGAGTACACTGACCAGCTTGTTCGGCATGCTGCCGCTGTTGTTGATCCCGGGGCCTGGCTCCGAGGTTTACCAGGGTCTTGCGGCCGTCATTGTTGGAGGCATGTCGGTCAGTACCCTGTTCACTCTGGTTTTTCTGCCCAGCTTGCTGCGGCTGGGCGAATCGGAGACGGCCCCATCACAGGACCGCGCGCTGGCTGGCGCGCCGGCGGGTATCATTTCATGATGCGGAAAATTAGTCGCTCCGGTCTTCTTTCTGCGCTGGGCGTAGTGCTCTGTTTGAATGTGTCCGCGCAGGAAATGCCACCGGCGGCGGTGCTTGTTGCGAACGCAGCAGTCCGGGAGATGGCTCCTTCGGTCGACGTTCCGGGAACTGTTGTCAGTCGCTACGATGCACGGCTTGCGTCCGAGTTGTCGGCAAAACTCGAATCAATCGCAGAGGTCGGTACTGTCGTCAAGAAAGGCGACACCGTTGCGCGTCTCGAAGCACTCACGTTCGAGCTGCTCGAAATGGAGGCTGAGAATCGTGTCAGGCGAGAACAGGCGCGTGTTCAATTCCTGCGTTCCGAAAAAGATCGTCTTGACCAACTGGCACTAAAAAACCTGTCCGCGAAGAGCCAGCTCGATCGGACAATCTCTGACCTCGCAGTCGCCGAAAGCGACGAAGCCATTGCGCGTGCCCAGCTGGGCCTGGCGCAAATCGCAATGCACGTCACTGAAATCCGGGCGCCGTTCGACGGAATCGTGACTGAGCGGCTGCGCAGCATTGGTGAACGGCTGAACGTTGCCGACGAAGTCATACGCCTCGTTGACCCGAACTCACTTGAAGTCGTTGCACGGGCGCCGCTCAATACGGTCAATTTCATCGACGAAGGAACGCAACTGGAACTGCACAATGACTTCCACCGGGATCAGGCGTCGGTACGCACCATTGTCCCCTTCGGCAACCCACAGTCGCATATGTACGAAGTCAGGCTTGATGTGAATCCGGACATCTGGACCGTCGGCGAAAGCGTGCGGCTTTCGATGCCGACCGCAGAGGTCAAGGACGTTCTGACGGTGCCCCGGGATGCACTCGTATTGCGACGCGAAGGCGCATCCGTTTTCAAAGTGAAAGCCGACATGACGGTTGAACAAGTCAATGTCATTACCGGCCTTGGCGACGGTGAACATATCGAGGTCATGGGTGCGCTGAATGCGGGTGACCGTGTCGTTACGCGCGGCGCGGAACGACTAAGCACGGGAATGACCGTGAGCAGCAACCGCAGCCAGAGCAACGGCGCCGGCAATGTGGCCACGGATTAGTTGCGTAGCGCGGCGGCTGGCGGCGCACTGTTTCGCGCGAAAACCTTCTTCATCACCGGGCGCATCTTGCGCATCCCGACCATCGCCGTCGCCGTCAGCATGCCTGCCATCATGGCGCCGGTCACACCACAGGTAAGTGTATCCTGGCCGCTTAGCCAGAGCCCCGGGATGCGTGTGCGAGGGCCCAGCCAGTCCTGCTGCAGCCGCTTCGCCGTGTGATCGAGACCGTAAAGTTCGCCCTGCTGGTAGCCGGAGAACCAGCTAGTAGACTGCGGTGTCGAGACCTCGAAATAGTCCACTCTTCCTCTGAGCTGCGGGAGCTTGTCGTACAGGTGGCGCATCAGTCGCTCTCCGAGCTTTTCTTTGAGCGCCTCATAGTCGTCGCCGCGCTTACCCCAGGTGCTGCCCTGCCACTTCCCGAACCAGGCGTACGGCGCGGGCGCAACGATTTCGATCGTTGCAGTGCCCGGATGTCGCTGCAGATAGTCGGGGTCTTTCGCCGATGGAAACGAGATGTAAACGACGGGAAATTCCGCGTCATTCGTATCCAGAAATTCCTCCACTGCCGCATCGTAATCATTGCCTGGATAAATCCAAAAATTGGTTTTCGGCAGTGCAAGTTCTTCGGCGGTCTCCTTGAGACCAATGTACACACCAATGTGCGCCAAGCTCGGGGCCACATTCGGCAGTTGCTGCCTGTAGCCGGCAGCATCGACGATCTGATCGGATAACAGATTGCCAAACGTATTGCCGATGCCTGCCGCGGAGACCACACACGCGCAGTTGATTCGATGGCCATCCGCCATCTCGACCCCCGCGACCTTGCCCTCCTCCACGAGGATCTCCTTCACTTTCGCGTACGTAAATACTTCTCCACCGGACATCTGAATCTTCGGGATGATACTTTCCGCGATGCGCCAACTACCGCCGACAGGATAAAAGCCACCGTACAGGTAATGCCGGGCGATCATCGCATGCACCATGAACACAGACCGCTTTGGTGGCAGGCCCATGTCGCCCCACTGGCCACACAAGGTCGCGATCAGGTCCTGATCGTCGGTTAGCTCGCTGAGCACCTCGTAAGTCGTGCGATACAGAAGCTTTGGCGTGCGTAGCCTGAGCAGCGGACGCAACATGAAACGCTGCCATGGCTTCAGGACTCGGCTGAGACCGAATGCGCCCATGCCCCTGCCGGCTATTGCCAGCAGTTCGATATATCGGTCGATGGCCTGCACTTCGGCAGGGAACTGTGCGACGAGATTGTCCCGAAATTGCTGCTTGCCCGCGCGCGCGTTAAAAATCCTGTCGCCGACATAGAATCGATCATACTCGGCCGCCATCGGCGCCCATTCGAGTTTGCCGTCGGAGAGAAAATCAAACATTTTTCTGGTACGAGTCTCGGCACCGACATCGCCGATGTAATGCACGCCGACGTCCCATTCATAGCCGTTGCGCTCGTAAGAATGCGTGTAGCCGCCCGCCGTGTAATGCTGCTCGAGCACACACACTTTCCAACCCAGTTCACTCAGAAACGCAGCGCTTGTCAGGCCACCCATGCCGGAACCGATGACAAGGGCATCATACCGATCGGCAAGGCGATTGGCGCGGTAGCGATAGCCGATCCGCAATGTGCTGGGTTTCATGAATGACAGGCCGCCCCGGGGAAAGCGGACAGCATTCCATATTGCCTGCCCGCCAGCAAGACGCCTGATCGGGATCTGCGGGACTAATGAAGGCCGGTTCGTGTCGCGTCTCGCGTTTCGACACGGACGCAGTCTCGCCCGGACAGTTTGGCAGCATACAGCGCTGCATCGGCTCGATCGATCAGAGTATCGACGACATCGCTGTCCCGGGCCTGAGCGATGCCGACACTCAGGCTCACTCTTATGTCCACATCGCTGGCGTGTACTGCATCGCTGTTGATGCGTGCACGTACTCGCTCGGCCACCTCCCTGCCTTCGGTGATATCGGTGTTCTGCAAAATGAACAAGAACTCTTCACCCCCGTAACGACCAATTTCATCGCTCGCACGGGCTCCCGAGATCATCCGTGCTGCGGCGATTCGCAACACCTTGTCACCCACCAGGTGACCATAGGTGTCGTTGATCTCTTTGAAATGGTCAAGATCCGCCATGAGGACACACAATGGCGATTGCTCTTCCCTGGAAAGAGCCAGTGCTCGTTCCAGAACGAAGCGAGAATGTGAATGATTGTGTAAATCTGTCAGCCAATCCGTGATGGCGAGGTGATGCAGACGCGCCCGCTCATCGCGCTCGCTCCTGAGCGATTCCTGCAGTCCGCACACCCTGGCCTCGCAGTAACTTTCTACGGCCAGTGACAAGTCAAGCGCGGTAATTTTCAGAATGAACTCGATCATTTCTTTAAATGCGCTTTCATCGCTGCGCATATGCGCCGGGATGTAGCCGATCAGCAAGCGCTGCAGCGCTTGAAATGAGCATTGATAAAGACTCTGCGGAATACCGATCCTGTGATGGGCAGCGCCGATACGGAGACGCTCTTCGAAGTACTGACGTTGATCGCAGTCGACGCCCAGGCTCAGCAGGTAGCGTTTCTGAGTACCTCGCAACTTTTCGGCATTCGAGTTCTCACTGACGACCTTGTCGAATCCATCAATCGCTGCCAGGGAAGAGTAGAAGCTGTCCACGATGGGCCCGACATTGGGCCGGACAACCAGGGTCTGCAATGCCTCTGCCTGCGCGCGCAGATCTGGCCCATCGAGGCCGACGAGGCCCAAACGCCGGCTGATCGTATCCGCGTCGAAGCCACAGCTATCGCACAAGTCAAAGTTCACGCCCAAGCCCCTTGTTGGCTCCGACCAGGCACCGAAGCTCCCGCTGCTTATGGACTAATCGCCTGGCTTGCGCAATTGGGAGATTTACCTATGATGCGGAGTTCACATTGCAGCGACATCACTGAAACGGGCGAGCTCTATGATCCGCGACACGAAATTTTGGGCCAAGATGGCTGTTTTCCAGGTGCTCTTCGGACTGGCGGTTTTCGCCGTCACGCGCGACCACTATCGACAGGACCTTGCGACCATTCCTGGCCACCCGCCGACCATGAATTCAACAGCACCCGTGTGGCCTGACAGTATTTCAGAGAGCAACATCGCGCGACTCACCGGCTCCACAGCTGCGGAGCCGTCTTTGCAATCGCCCGCCGACATATCGCGCCGGGCAGATGAATTCTTCTCCAACAAGCAGTACGACAAAGCGGCCGAATTATACGAAAGGCTGCTGGCTTTTGGTGGAGACAATGCAGAGGTTCATAACAACCTGGGCCTCACACTGCACTATCTCGGCAGATCGGCAGAAGCTCTCGAGAGGCTCAATGAGGGCGTCGTTGTTGACCCGGATAATCAGAGGATCTGGTTAACGCTGGGATTCGTTAATGGCCAGCTCGGCAATACCGAGCAGGCCCGTACTGCGCTCACCGCCGCGACGCAGATCGGTAATGACGAGTCAATCCGACAGTCCGCCATGAAAATGCTCGAAAATCTGCCGTAAATGGCCGATACCGGCTGCAGCACTCATGCAGTGGCTGATGATCAAATCCGGGTCCATCGCATTAAGTGTAAGTCTCCTCATTGACCCCCCTCCGACGTCGGCGTATGAGATGAGGTACGCCTGGCAATGCCAGGAGTGGAACAAGGTACTCATTGCTCGGGAAGATCGAGGACGCGGAAAAGTCATTTCTCACGGGTCGACGCCCTCGCGAGGCAGACCTTGATAGCGCCGTATCGTTTTTCCTGGAATTTCTGCGTGGCTTCGAGAGCTTCGATTTCGATGCGCCCTGGCGGTCGCCGTCGATCCACCAGCGACTTCTGGCTGGCAAACGTTGCGCCCGGTATCGCCACAGGACTCGATCAAGTCAGCTTCCAAAGCGTGGATCCGGCAGTGAAGGTGCTATATTGGGCCGCCCCGGTCCTGTTGAGAGATGCCGTGAAGATCGTCGTCGCGTCCAGGAACCCCGTCAAGATCGGCGCCGCGCAGGACGCCTTCGCGACCCTTTTCCCCGATGCAGCACTGGAGATGATTGCTGTCGAGGTCGACTCGGGTGCTGGCGATCAACCTGCTTCGGACGACGCAACCCGCCAGGGCGCAAGAACGCGAGCATTGCGTTCGCGGCAAGAAGAGCCTGATGCAGATTTCTGGGTCGGCCTCGAAGGCGGCATTGAAATTGTCGATGAACAATTGATGGCATACGCATGGATGGCCGTGCAAGGCAACCGCGGCGGTATCAGTGAAGCGCGGAGCGTGACTTTGCCGCTGCCGCCCGCGGTAAAAGAACTCGTTGCCGCCGGCATGGAACTGGGCAAAGCGAATGATCGCGTGTTTTCGACAGCAAACAGCAAGCAGGGCGGTGGTGCTTTCGGCTTGCTGACGGATGGTCTGTACACCCGCGAGGGTATTTACAGGCAGACGCTGATCATGGCGCTCATACCTTATGTCAATTCCCTGTACCCACAGTCGCGGGCCGGTTGAGACGAGGCCAGCAACCGGCTCAAACGGTACTGGCGGCGGCTAATTCGCCGCCGCTGTGTCGGCTGCCTTTACAAAGTGTTTAGCTTAATTTCATAACTATATGATTATATTGCGGTTATTTTTTTGGCATAGGCTTTGCACGTACTACGGGCATGAAAAGAGTGCATGCCGTAACTGTCACCGTCCTCACCCTGCTCATGGTCCTTCCCATGTCGCAGGCTTCTGCTGGCGAGATGAGCGCCGTGTTCAATGGCCGCTCATTTCACCTGGGTGCCTCCGACGACTGGAACGAGAATAATGTCGGACTTGGCGTCGAATACCATTTTGACAGCCAGTCGCGCTGGAAAACCATGCTCATGGCCAACGGCTTTCGCGACAGCAACAATGACTTGTCCTACATGGCCGGTGGCGGGCTCTACAGAAACCTGTACGCAACGGATCGTTTGCGGGGTTTTTACGTGGACGCCGGAATCAACGCGTTTCTGATGACACGCGAAGACGTCAACGGTAACCGACCATTTCCGGGCGCGCTGCCGAGTCTGGCCGTCGGCAATCGCTACATGGGACTCAACATCACCTATTTACCGAAAAAGGCTGTCGAAAAGCTGCACGGCGCAAAAATGACGGACGAGTCGATCAGCGGTATCGTCTTCTTGCAGTTCAAAGTCAATGTCAGTCAGATGCTGGCTTCAAAATAAAGGAACAGCCGCCGCTTCGCGTCAGCGGCCCGGCTTGCGCACCAACGCCAGCCCCGCGCGCTTGCGACGCCGGATATCCAGAAGATTTTGCATCTTGATCGTGTCGGGCGTATTGATCAGTTCCATCATCTCGTCGCTGATGGCCGGCGCATTCGTGACTTTCAGTCGATGATTGCCCAGCGAGATGATGTCGTTGTCTTTCAGTATCGTACGCCTGACCCTGACCGAATTGACCGTAATGCCGTTCGCGCTGTTCAAATCGAGCAGCACCAGCGCGTCCGAGTACAACAACATCACTGCGTGTAATTTGCTCACGAAATCGTCATCGATCACGATATCGGCGAAGTCAGAGCGCCCGATCAGTACTTTTTTGCTGCCGAATGAGTAGTCGGCGACCCGGTTACCGTCCTTGCTGATGATGATTCGAGGCGGCTGCGGGGCGACCGACGCACTCGACTCGAGGACGGGAATCTCTTCCGGTAGCGCCTGTTCGTCAGCGTCCAGCGCTTCGGTGTCGGTAATTCGCAGTGGAAATTTCTGCGCGCGCCCGATGGCCTCTCTGGCATACCGGTCCATTAAGCCGGGCCAGCCGCTCGATTGCTCATAAAGTCGATCGCATACATCAACGGGAAAAACGGTGTCGGCATTGTTAACACCACAGGCTGCCAATCGCGCATGCAAATAGATCAGCGCCTCCCGCAGCGACAAGGGAGACATCATAAAAATACCGATGCTGCGCTTCGCGACATTTGCCATGCCTTCGGACTGAATGAGGGCGGTCAGTCCTTCGCCGCCCGTCAGAATGATGCGCAGCGCGAATCGCTGTTGCATTTCGATCTGCGCAAGCATACTCAGCGTCCGCAGCGCACTTGGAAACATCCTGTCCGCGTTGTCCACGATCAGGACGGGCGGCTGGTTTGATCGGGTCTGCTGCACGGAAAACACGTCAACCATCTTTAATAACTCGTCGGTTGACTCCAGTCCGGTGTCGTAACCGAATTGGGCCAGGATGCGTGATAACAGCTCCCGCGGTTTGATACGAGTACCGTCAACGAAGGCAATTGCGGCGTCGCCAGGCAGTTTCTTTGCGAAATGCCGGGCCGTGGTTGTTTTTCCGGATGCGTCGGGCCCTTGCAGCAAGCCGACTCCCCGTTGATCGCGCAGCACCGATCCCATGAATTTCAAGGCATCGAGGTGAGATTTGTAGGCGATGTTCACGAGCGCGCCCGCTCCGTCGCCAAACGCTTGCTCACCCAGCCAGGAATGCTCTGATTGCATTTGAAACCGCTCGATAGATCTGATTAGACGCCTATTTAACTATTCCACGATACAACAGCGAAAAATGTTCCATTCGACAATAAGCAGATGCTTGCGAATCAGCCGGTTAATTTTCAATCGCTTAGCCAGGCTTTTCAACAGGATCCTGCGTTTTCGCCGGTCTTTTTGCTCATTGACGCGCGAAACCCGGGCTTACCCGGCGCCCAGCTGCTCTTTGAGCTCGGCGAAATCGGCTTCCAGCCGCGTGAGTCGATCCGCCAGATCCGCAACGCTGACACGCTCGGAGGCGCCCTCGGGTCGCGCCGCCTGTGCCTGGCTGGCGTGCGCCTCGATGTCAACTGGACCCGAAAACAGGTGCATGTATTCCGCGTCCTTGCGACCCGGCGTGCGCGGCAATTTAAGCAACAGTGATTCGCCATCGCGGTCGATCAGGCTGTTCAGGGCAACCACGACTTCGGCGTTATCCGCAAACCGGTGCAAACGACCGCTGCGTGAGCGCAACTCGCCCGGCGTTTGCGGACCGCGCAGCAGCAGCAGACAGACGACCGCAAGTTGCGCCGGATCCAATTGAAGGTTGCTGTACCGCGTATTGCAAAACCTCTGTGTGTATTTCTCGGTCCTGCTCTTGAAGTTCTCATCAGTGCGCACGAGATGCTTTGCCTCAAGATCACGGATCACGTGTTGCACCTCGCCTTGCTGCAAGGCCATCACGGGATTCCGACCCGACTTCTGGTTGCAGGCATTGGTCAGAGCATTTAACGTCAGCGGGTACTGATCTGGCGTGACGATCGATTTCTCGATCAGACAGCCGATGATGCGGGCTTCTTTGTCGCTAAGCGCTTGCAACACGAATCGAACCTCACTGTGGTATCAGACAAGAACCGGTATTGGCGGCTCTATTATCAACCACCACCAGGTTCGACCGCTAGTCTTCCGTGCCGTTCTCGGCAACTGCGTCAATCAAGGCAACGGCATTGTCAGCCGCGCTGCCCGAGTCCTCCGGTGCACTCACCTGAAGCACGGATTTCAAAATTTCGAGCTTGAATGACTGCGAGAAGTGGAAGCGGAGTGACAGCGCGCCCGAATCCAGCTCAAAACCTTCATTGATCGACTGCAGAAAATTCGCCAGCAAATCCATGAATTGGCTGATGGCATCGTCGTCGGGCGGTGCCGTTGCCGGCTCCGTCACCTGTTCAGGCACGATGGGTTCCGGGGGTGCCATAGCCGCGGGTTCAATAATGCCTGCATCGACCGGTATGGGCTCGGGAATCGCTTGCGGCGCCACGGCGCCGATCGCCGCGTAACTGACAGTGGAGACCAGTTTCTCACGGAAGCGCATGCCGACTCTGGCGAGCTGCTCGGTATCGTATTCGAGTCCGGCGGCCATATCGAAGGCGGCCGCAAGATCACCATCGAAAAACTCGTTGGCGATTGACTCGGCCTGAGTGAACACGTTTTGTATCGCGGCAAGTTCAGCCTCGTTAAGGTCTCCATTGACTTTCAGGACCATGCGAGTCCGACTGGACATTTCGACCTGCGTCGAGGCAAACGTCGAGTCGCCATCGGTCACCGCCACATCATTCGCCGACACTCGTTCAGTAAACCGCAGGTCGAAGCGAACAATATCGCCCTCCTGAGTTCGTATGCGAATGGTCGATTGTTGTTTCAGCCGCGATTCCGCTGAAAGCACGGACACGGAGGCTTCAGTATTTCGTGCCGCCTGCCCGTCGAGGTCGTCGAGTCCGTCATTGACGCGAGCGACCGCCTCATCCAGGTCATCGAAGTCGGCGTCACCCGAGAATTCCCGAACACTTCCGGCCGCGCCTTCTATTTGTTGCCTGAGATCCGCGAGTGTCTGGCTCGCATCCAGTGGCGAGCGGCCGGCAAGTCGCGTGGCAGCACCCAGCGTATCCGCCGCGACATCGCCGGGCTTAAGCTCAGCTGCGTTTGCAAGGTATTCAGCGGGCGGTGCCGCAAAGCGCAGACGAAAGTGAGCAGATAAGGCCTGTCGGATCTCCTGTCGCAACATGCCAAGTGCTTTGCCACGCGAGCGAGGAGTATTCGATCGATCGTGTTGCGCCACCTCGGACGATGACCTGGCCTTTAGCCTCGCGGACGCGACTTCTGATGGCTCGCGCGCCATCTGACCGACACCAGTGCCCAGCAAGCCCGCAAGGCCGACTCCGCCTATTTCCATGTCACCTATCCCTATGATCCCAGGTACTTACGTCTTGACCGGCTTATGTAATATAAGCCTGTACCTGGTGGGTATCGGCGTGCCCGCCGCAATCTTTAGCGGGAATACTGAGAATCGCTCAGCAGCGAGACCAGACTTGCGAATGAATGTGGCTGATCTTCTCTGACAACTGCAAGCGATAGAATCTGCGCAGCTCCGTCAGGGCCCGCCGGTCATCTGCGATCAACTGTTGCTGCAAGCCGCGACAGAAGCGAGCGGCATAGTCGTTGGCGGAGCGGTAGCGGTCGAGCTGCTCGCCGTCCAGTCCGTCGTGAAAACTGACTTTATCAAACAGCCAGCCGTGCAGACCGTGCAAGAGCTCCGTGTCCGCCTGGCCCAGTGCCAGCAACGTCGTACTCACGAACTTGTCGATCTCGCCCTGCAGTTCGAGCTCCAGTAGTGTCACGGTACGGTCCTGCGCCGCTTTCCAGACGACACAATTGAAATGACTGATGCCCTCGAGAACTTTCCACAGGTCATCGAGACACTCGGCGCGCAGACTATCCAATGGATTAGCAGACTCAAGGCGTTCGAGCATGTCGCCGTCGAGAAAGAGTGAGACGGCCAGTCCTTCATCGTCTTGTGACACGAGCAAGGTCTCATCGGTATTTGTCAGCATCGCGTCACGGCCGATGATTTCTGCAAGTGTTGGGTCCGTGATCAGGTAGTCACGGACATCATGCGCACGGCCAACCTGGTAAATGTCGCTCAATTGCCGCTGCAGCGCAGAGAGCATCTAGTGGTGCCGGCTCTTGGCAGCGGTGATGGGTACGATGCCCTGCTTGCGCAGCAGTTTTTCGGCACGCCGACTGCCGGTCTTTTGAAAAATCTCATAGGTACGCAGTACATCGATGTCCGAGTCGTGCCGCGCGCCATCGCGCACTTCGTTAAGTACATCGATCACGACCTGAAACTTCGAGGCTAGTTCTCTGTATACGTGTGCGAAAGCATCACCGCGAAAAGTACCGCGCACTTCCTCCGACAAGGACCCGTATGCACTGCCGCCCATATATATGTAGTAATCGACATCGACAGCCTTGCCGGCAAGACTTTCGATGAAGAAGCCGCTGATAAACAGCGAAACATCGCCAATGCGTTGCAGCGATTGCGTGCGTACCACCGGGCTTGGGGCGTCGGCTGCATCGGCGAGCATCAGCGCCAGCGGCTTGAGGCCATACGTTTCGCCATCGTCTTCATAGAGTTCTTCGGACCGCGAAAACAATGTTATGAGGTTGACAACGTAATGGGCAGCATGGGGATCCAGCTCAATGCCTTGCCTGGCAATGACGTCGTCTATCGACGTGCGAAAATAGTCACGTAGATTATGAACCGGTACTACACAATCATATTTCGATCGATCACCCATGAGAATGCTCCTCGGATGACTTTGGTATAGCGCAATTACAAGCGATTTCTTGTGACGTGCTTCACGAATTAGTGGTCAATTACGATGCGCGGCACTCCTCTACTTCAATTTCTTGATGCAATCGTGGTAGTGCAAGACGGAACCAGATGAACGGCAGCAACGGATTCTGCAGCCAGTACATCCAGGCCAGGTTACGAAAGCAATTCGACTTGAGAAATTTACAACGAATGTAGAAATTCCCCACGTCACTAATATGGACCGGTGCCACGGGCGACTTACTACCACCCGATATAATGGAACTCAATCCTGCTGGAAACGTCGAAGACACGTATTGCTCCTGGGGAGAGATGCAATGTCAGCAAGAAAAAAGAATATCCTATCCGCAGTGGTCGCGTCGATGGTCGTCATTGGCAGTTTGCCTGCACGAGCCAGCATTTTTGACGACCCGTCGAATCTCAGGATCCTGGCCGAGGACATCAGTGCGGCCGAATTGCGGACGACGATGCGCTCGTTTGCAGAGGGGACCGGCTCGCGCTGTTCCGCCTGCCATGTTGGCAAGATCGAAGCGGACTTGAGCAGCTATGACTTTGCTCTCGACGAGAAGGAGAAGAAGCTCAAGGCGCGCGAGATGATCAAGCTCGTTCGAAACATCAACGAGCAGATTGCCACCGCGTTCGCTGATACGGGCCAGCCGTTAGTCGAGGTGACCTGTGCAACGTGTCACCGCGGCCAGGAAAAGCCGGAGATGATCGAAGACATATTGCAACGCAGCGTCGAATCAGACGGTCTCGATGCGGCCATCGCGCAGTACCGAGACCTTCGCGAACGATATCATGGCAGCTATACCTTCGACTTCAGTGAGCGCGTGCTGATGAGGCTCGCCGAATTCTATGGCGTCAATGGTGATTATGACGCGGCGCTCGGGTTTATCGATCTCAATCTCGAGTTTTTTCCACGGTCTTCACGTACCTACGTTTTACGTGCGCAGGTACTTGCCGAGACGGACGACATCGCTGGCGCCCGCCGGGACTACGAGAGAGCTCTCGAGCTGGAGCCCGAGAGCGCGTGGATCAAGCAGCAGTTGGCTGAGCTGGACTAAGACGACGCACGGCGCTTGCCGCGAGCGTTCGGGGTACTGCGCCGACTCTTCTTACGCGGTTTGCCGCGCTGCGCGTTTGACCGTTGCGAGCGTCCTTTGTTGATCGGTTCGGCCTTGATGCGCGGGTCAGGCTCATAGCCGGGGATAATTTCCTTGTCTATGTTGCACTTCACCAGTCGTTCGATATCGCGCAGCAATTTCTCCTCGTCTACGCACACGAGCGAAACCGCGTGCCCGTCCAGTCCGGCACGTGCAGTGCGACCGATACGATGCACATAGTCTTCCGGAACATGCGGCAGTTCGTAGTTCACGACATGCGGCAGTTTATCGATGTCGAGCCCACGTGCGGCGATATCCGTCGCGACAAGAATCCGAACATTGTTGTTCTTGAAATCATGCAACGCCCTGGTGCGCGCGCCCTGTGACTTGTTGCCATGAATTGCCGCAGCTCTCAGGCCATCCTGATTAAGCTGTTCGGCCAGACGGTTGGCGCCGTGTTTGGTGCGAGTGAACACGAGTACCTGCCGCCAGTTACCCTCACCGATAAGCTGCGACAGCAGTTCGCGTTTGCGACTCTTGTCCACGGGATGCACAAGCTGACTGACCCGTTCGACCGTCGTATTGTTCGGCGTAACCTGAATCTCCGCGGGCTTGTTCAACAGGCTGCCGGCAAGGTTGCGTATCTCTTTTGAGAACGTTGCCGAGAACAGCAAGGTTTGCCGTTCTGCCGGAATCAGTTTGATGATCTTGCGAATGTCGCGGATGAAGCCCATGTCGAGCATGCGGTCCGCCTCATCGAGAACCAGTATCTCGATGCTCGACAGGTCGATGGTCTTTTGCTGCACATGGTCGAGCAAGCGGCCCGGCGTCGCGACGACGATGTCGACACCGTCACGCAAACGTGAAATCTGGGGCCGAATGCTGACGCCGCCATAGATCTGCATGGATTTTATCGGCAGGTAGCGACCATAGTTGCAAACGCTTTCGGTAACTTGTGCTGCAAGCTCACGAGTGGGCACGAGAATTAGTGCGCGGACGCGTCGTTTGTTTGGCTTCGATGCCGGCAATCGCTGCAGCAGCGGCAGTGTGAAGCCGGCTGTCTTGCCGGTGCCCGTTTGAGCACAGGCCAGGACGTCACGGCCTTCCAGAATAAGGGGGATAGCTTCGCGCTGAATCGGGGTGGCCTCGCGGTAACCCTGTTGATCGACTGCACGCAGCAATTCGGCCGACAGGCCGAGTTGATTGAATAACATTGATTGGTACTCCGAAAACGTCTGACCCGCAGCAAGGATCAACCCTGCACGGTTCGGCCCAGACTGGAATTCTAAATGGTGACTCCGGGGCTGCGGAATTGCAGGGTCGGAGTGGACGGCGCAGACCGATGTGCGCCAGGACGGAGCGGACTGTAACAGGTATTCAACAAAAAGAAAGGGTTATTTGTCGCAATGCACGCAGAATCTCGGCAACCCGGTTCCTAGAGTGGCAGATACACGACGGTATTGGTCAGCAAGATCATAATGAATACCAGGCAGGTGACCATCGGCCCAAGGTAAATCCTGCCCGTCAATCTGAAGAAGTAGCGATTGAAGTACGGCAATACGAACATCATCGGCACCACCGCGAAGAGCAGATTGATGTAAAGCCAGCCGTCGGTCCAGTAAACGGTTCCTGTCATTGCAAACGTCACGTACTGCACCACGACGATGAGCAACAATCCAAGGGAGTTACCGATACCGGCGATCAGCATGCTCTTCCACTCCGCCTGCCCTGCCGTGCGCAGCGCGCCGTTAACCCGCAGTGAATTGGACAGGAAAAAGAGGAAGAAAAATGGCGCATACATGACCAGCAACACGAGCTCTACCGGACGAAAGATTCGTACCCCCATAAAGAGAAAACGGTAATCCACGTGAAATACGTAGTAGATCGTGAACAGCAACAGAAAGTAGAGGGCGAACAGCGTCAGCGCCAGCGCAGCGGTCCGGCACAACTCCGAAGCGCCGATCCTTGCACCCCACATCTCTGCTACCACACCGTTGCGCTTGCCATGAAAACGAAAACTCAACCAGAACATGAGAAAGCCAACGAGTCCGTTGAGGACGGCCCACATCATGACGGCGTTATTCATGCGTTGCGGGAAGAACCAGGTCTGTTCGCGCGTCGATGCAGCCACAAAGAGTTTCTGCGACAGCTCTGACATGGGAATGTACGAGAAGCAGGCAATCAGCGCCGCGACGGCGAACAAGACCCAGAAAAGCGCTTTGCCCCTGCCCTGTGGCCGCGGCAGGGCAGGAGGCAAAGGGTGCACCAACGAATCAAAAACAGGGATTCTTAACAAGACCTGACCCATCGGTACCAGCAGTACGATGGCCGCGACCAGGGAAATCAGGCTCAGCAGTTCCTTCCAGTACCAGATCTGATCGCGACTGGACAAGCCGCTATCGATCGCGAACGCCTTTTCGAAGTATTCGATCTGATTGGCAGTCGCTTCGAGGATGTAAGGCTGGAATGGATGCAGGATGCGTTCGTTATAAACAACACGAAGATTTCTTTCTTTGACGTTACCGTAGTACCGACCAGGCGTAATCTCGTCGAGCATCACCTCGCCGCCCGTGCGGGCGCTATTGACGAGTCGCAACGCCTCAGGAGCGTGGCGCATGTCCGCGTTCTTCAGCTCATTGCGGTACGCACCCTCATCGTAGTAGGCGTAGCTCATGCCAACGTTGGAGCGCACATCCCTGAGAACTTCATCCGTCAGGGTCAGCACGTAGCCCGACACAAACACCGAGTGCAGCTTGCTCGGCTCACCGCTTTGCTGCGCCTCCTTCCCGAAATAACTGGCGCCGCGTATTGCCGCGTTGCCGCCCGCCGAATGCCCGGTCGCCCCGATGCGGGCCTTGTCGACGTAGTTCAGGTTCGGTGTACCGGCCGCATACTCGACAACGGCAAACATGCCGTAGCCTTCCGTCGTCGCGGCGCGCCGGCTCATCGACGCACTCGAGCCTCCCTGAGCATAGGGATCAATGGAAATGACCACGATGCCGCGGCGTGCGAGTTCGATGGCGATATTCGATAACGCCTCTTTGGAACGTTGGAATCCCGGCACCACGACGACCAACGGCGAAGGGCTCTCGGCTGTCGCCGATCGAGGCTTGAACAGATCCGCAACGAGCCACTGACCATTCTGTGTCGGCAACTTGAAGTCATGCACCTGGACAACTCCTCCCGAGGTCTGAATGAGCGATGCGCCCGCGCTCGCCAGCAATACGATAGCCAAGAGCACGAACAGTAGCTTGTTACTCATAAGGCGGGCTCCTGCAGTATCATTCGAATCATGGTCAGCCGTTTTCTTGTTATTGCGCTCATTGCCCTGGTCAGCTTTGCGGCTTCCGCGGATGATCGATATTGCGAAAATGGGCTGATTGCTGTCGATGCACGACATGCCGGCGGTGATCTGGACGGATGCAGATTCAAATCAGGAGATTCCGTCGAGCTTACGTTTCGTCCCGAAGACCGGTCCGTTGATAACGATTTCTCCTGGTTTTCCTTCCGCGTAACGGCGAAGAAACCTCAGAAGATCAAAATCAGGATGCGCTTCCCTGACGGCTACGCTCGCTTCTGGCCAAAAATCAGTCATGACGGAAAATCCTGGACACCCGCTGCCGAAGCTGCCGTACGCCGGAACTGGTCGAAGAAGTCCATGACACTCATTGTCACAGCCGGCGAATCTGCAACATGGGTTTCGGCGCAGGAGTTGCTCACGCAGTCCTATTATGATCAGTGGCTCGAAGAATTGGCGGCGCATCAGGACATACTCACGGCCGAGATTGGCAAGAGTGTCGAAGGTCGACCGGTGACGCTGGTCAAAACTTCGAACAAACGTGAGGCGATTGTCCTGCTTGGCCGGCAGCACCCGACCGAGGTCCCCGGCGCACTGGCCATGCGCGTCTTTGTCGACGCGCTCCTCGCAGACACCGTACTCGCGAAAGAATTCCGCGAGCGCTTCACGCTGCTGATTGTCCCCCTCGTCAACCCCGACGGCGTGGAGAATGGACACTCGCGCCACAACGCCGGTGGCACCGACCTGAACCGCGACTGGGGTCCATTTACGCAACCCGAAACGCAGAGCATCGCCGGGCTACTGGAGGCCGTGGATAAGCTGAAAATGACGCCGAGACTGATGCTCGACTTCCATGCCACCAAGTACACTGATTCTTTGCTCTTTTATACGCAACTGACTGAAGACGAAACCGACCCCCCGAATTTCGCGACCAACTGGTTGTACAGTGTCCGCTCGCGCTTGCCTGATTTTGCATTTGTTCATGACCCGCGTCCGACATCCGAACAGCCCAACACCAAAGGCTATTTCTATACTCGCTACGGCATTCCTTCCTTTACCTACGAACTCGGTGACGAAGCAGATCGAGAGTCGATTCGCGCGTCAACGCCGATATTCGCCGAAGAAATGATGCGCGTCATGTTGCAGGCCGACTTACCCGGGACCTGAGCACCCGGCCGGGCCTTGCGCCAGTCATTTCCTTGTTCAGTAACACCGCACTGCCGTTGACGAAAACATGGTGCACACCCTCGGCGTACCGATGTGGATCGTCGAAGGTTGCTTTGTCGATGATCTCGTCAGGATCGAATACCGCAATATCCGCCATCGCGCCAACATCGAGACGGCCGCGATCATTGATGTTGATTCGATCGGCCGGCATGCGCGTCATCTTATTGATCGCTGATGTCAGCGACAGCAGGCCGCGCTCCCTGACATAGTGCCCGAGCACTTTGGCGTTAGTGCCGTAATAGCGGGGATGTGGCCGCAGCTTGCCCGGCGCCATTATGCCGCCGTCGGATGCAATCATCGTCTTCGGGTGCAGCATGATGCGATCGACATCCTCCAGCGACATCGCGTGATAAACGCAGGTGCAGCCACCGGCATACTGCAATTCCATTATGAGTTCTGCAGCGTTCCCGATACTGGCTTCGATGTCCCGCTGCACCAGAACGTCCGCCAGGTTCAAGCCGTTAAGTGATGGATCCCACACACAACTGGCCAGCGACACTCGTGACGGATCATTGCCGCCGCGCTCATTGATCATCGAGAAGACGATGCCTTCCCTGATTTTCGTGCGCTGCGCGGGATCTTCGAGACGCAATTTGAGGGCATCGGTACCACCCTCCAGACTCCAGCGCGGGAATACTGCCAGCAGACCGGTAGAAGACGCCGCGTACGGATACTGATCGCTCGTAACGTCCGTACCGCGACGAATCGCAGCATCGACCAGATCCAGCGTCTTTGTTGAACTCCCCCACATCGGTGCACCCATCACTTTGTGGTGTGTGATTTGAACCGGAATACCGGATTCTTCGCCAATGCGGATTGTTTCCTCGATCGACTCCAGCAGGCCAAGCGCTTCATTGCGCATGTGGCTGATGTAGATGCCATCGTACTTCGCCGCGACCCTGGCCAATTCGATAAGTTCTTCGGTCGGCGCAAAACTGCCGGGCGCATACAAAAGGCCCGATGACAGGCCGAAAGCACCACTTTGCATTGCTACCTCGACCACGTGCCGCATTTGCTGCAGTTCCGCGTCAGTCGCCGGTCGATTGTCGTAACCCATGACCGTCTCACGCACAGTTCCATGGCCGACGAAGGTGCCGTAGTTGACACTCGCCGGGCTTTCACCGAGTTTCGCAAAGTCATTTTCAATCGGTAATGGTGACCGGCCATCGGGACCGCCGATCACGCTCGTGACGCCCTGTCGAATCAGGTTTTCGGCGTCGGGCCAGAGATAGATGCCGCTGCGCGATTGATTTGGGCGAATCGCATGGCTGTGGATGTCGATGAAACCCGGCGCGACCGCAAGCCCCGTGACATCGAGAACCAGGTCAGCCGGATGATCCCTGAGATTGCCTATCGCAACGATGCGGTCCCCTTCGATACCGACGTCGGTGATAACCGGTTCTTCATCGAGCCCGTTGTAGACAGTGCCACCGATGAGTACGACGTCAAGCGACTCCTGAACCGAGTCGTGGGGCCCGGAACATCCCAGCAGTAGCACGGCAAGTGCCAGGCCACTAGACCAGCGCATTGGGAGCCAGGTAGAGGGCGACGATCGTCACGATGACAATGCCGATCAGGTTGAGGACTACGCCTGCCCGAACCATTTGCGGAATCGTGATCTGACCTGTTGCGAAGACGATCGCGTTCGGCGGTGTGGCAACCGGCAACATGAACGCACAGCTTGCGGCGATCGTAATCGGTACGGTCAGGAACAGCGGCGGAATCCCCGCCTGGATCGCGATAGCGCCCATCACCGGCAACAGCGTTGCGGTTGTGGCGAGGTTGCTCGTCAGTTCGGTCAGGAAGATCACCAGCGCCACCGCAGCGACGACCAGTACGGCGAGTCCCCAGGCGTTTAGCGGTGCGAGACTTTCGCCGAGCCACAATGCGAGCCCGGTATTCGAAACCGCTGCCGCCAGACTCAGGCCGCCGCCAAACAGGATGAGCACGCCCCATGGCAGTCGCGTGGCGTCATGCCAGGTCATGAGCTGCGGCTGCGATGGATTGCCGCTGGGCAACATGAACAGCAATACGCCTGCGGTCATCACGATACCTGCATCGGACACACCGGTGATGCCCAGCAGCTCCGTGAGGGGACGCCGCAGCATCCATGAGAAAATCACGCAACCGAAGATGACGGCGACGCGGCGTTCCGGCGTCGTCATCGGCCCCATCTCCTCGCGCAACTGGTGCAGATGATCGTTCACTGCGTCGCTGGCCGGGATATTGACCGGGTGCAGAAAACGCGTCAGGACGATCCACGCAACTGGCAGCATCACCAACGTCACCGGAACGCCGACAAGCATCCAGCGGGCGAAACTGATCTCGATGCCGTAGTTCTCCGCAAGATAGCCAATCAATAACGCGTTCGGTGGCGTACCGACCAGTGTCGCCAGCCCGCCGATACTCGCCGAGTAGGCGAGACCCAGCAGCATCGCAATCTGGAAATCATTACGCCTCTTTTCGGACAGGTCGGGGATGTTGTCGCGAATCACAGCGATCACCGACAGCACAATCGGCAACAACATCATCGTCGTCGACGTGTTGGTCATCCACATGCTCAGCATGGCGCAGACAAACATGAAGCCACCGATGAGGCGTCGTCCGTCGGTTCCCGTGCGATCGAGGATGGCGAGTGCAATGCGCCGGTGCAGATTCCAGCGCTCGAGCGCTAGCGCCATCAGGAAGCCACCGAGGAACAGATAGATGATCGGGTTCGCATAGTGCGCAGCCGCATTGCGCAGCGTCGCGATGCCCAGCGGTTCGAATATAACGATCGGCAAGAACGCGGTGACCGGTACCGGAATCGCCTCGGTTGCCCACCAGATCGCCATCCACAATCCAATGGCAGCCGCGCGCCAGGCCTGCACGTTCATCACGTCTTGCCATTGATCAGTCGCCAGCATCGTGGCGAATACGGCCGGGCCAAGAACACGGCCAACCAGCTGGTACGTCTCGATTGGCCGGTTGACCGAAGGTTCAGCGGTATTGGGTGATGTAATCAATGTTCGGGCCCCGGACAACCGCGACAGGGAACCCTGTGGGCTCCCTGTCGCGCCTGGCATGAACTAGAAGTCCAGTTTCAGATCGAGGTAATACGCACGCGGCAGATCGCGATGCACGTCGGACCAGTAACCGAACCTGACGTCAGCGAGTGGCGCACGCTCATCGAAAACATTGTTAATACCGAATCGAACTCGAGCGTCGGTGTCGCCGAAAGTCTTAAACTCGTAGTCGAGCGACGCATTGAATGTGTACATCGAAGGAACCACGTAGAGCGGCCCGTTACCATCGTCGAAAGTCAGCGCCGTCTGCACCAAATCACTGACATACACACCACTCATCGAAGCGCCCCAGTCATTGTTCCGCCAGGACAGCCGTAGCGTATGCTTCTCTTTAGGATTGCCGTTCTGACGAATGAGGTCCGAAAAACCCCGAATCGACAATCCGGCGGGAAGGACACCGTCATCTATTGCGGTGAGAAGCTCGAGGGCAGGACCGCTGGGCACCTGGCTGTACTCGGTCAGATACGCGGCGACATAACGCAGATCAAATGTTCCGACACTGCTGTCGTAGTTGAAGTAGACGCCAATGTCATGACCTTTGATCTTGCGTGTATCGAGGTTGGCGTACGTATCTTCAACCCGCAAAACCGGAGCAGCCGGGCAGATGCCTGCTCCGAGGTAGAGGTCTATTTCCTCCTGCTCCAGGGTTGCCGGGTCGCCACGAACAACGGCGGGATTTCCAACGGCTGACGCGCAGTTGCCGGTGCCTGCTTCAATCCTGCGCAACAAGTCGAGCGCGGTGTGGTTCTCTTCGCCGAACAGGCCGATCGTGTCGTCCTTTTCGATCGACCAATAGTCGACCGTCAGTGTCAGGTGCTCATTGGGACTGAACACGAGACCTACTGACGCATTCGTCGATTCCTCCGGCACTAGACTCGAACTACCGCCTGCTGTTCGTTGCATCGAGTAACTGCATTCCGCGTCACCTGGCTTGGCATAGAAACACGGGAAGTCGTTGATCCCGGGGTTTGTACGTGCCACGCCGGATTCGTTCACAGTGACGAGATTGGGAACCCGGTACGCTTCAGAAATCGAACCGCGAAACAGCAGCTGTTCGGCAGGTCGCCAGCCAACGGCAATTTTCCCGACCGTTGTATCGCCGACATCAGAAAAATCTTCGTAACGCATTGCCGCCTGCACGTCGAAATTACTGGCTAATGGAATTTGCAGTTCCACAAACGCCGAGGTCACATCCCTCTCGCCTTTGCTATCGAGACTGGGACTCGAGTTCATGACGTCAGCGACCAACGGAAAGCCGGCCCCGGAGTCGTCGATAAACTCGATCGTCCCATCGAGACGCGGATCCCTGTCATCGACGAAGGACTCCTGACGGAACTCGATGCCGGCGACCATGCCGACCTGGCCTGCAGGCATGCCGAACAGATCGTTTTTCGAAACCCTGAAATCGATCGATTTGAGCTCAGTCTCATTATCCCTGCGGACATCGATCAGGGCCGGCGTGATATCGGCGTCGCGACCGATGAACGGGTTATAGGCTGACGGTGTGGAGTCATTGAGCATCTGCGTGATAATCGTATTCGAAATACGATTGTGGGTGACGTCTTCCTTGGTTGCGCGCGACCAACTGACAGCGCCTTCCCAGTCCCAGCTGCCCATTTCACCGCGAAAACCCTGCAGAATTCTGAACGTCTCGCCGTCGTTGTCGACTATACGTGGCACCTGGGTCCATCTGTAATTATCGATACTCAAATCAAAGCCCGCACAAGGCACGCCGCCGTTGGTATCGTCTCCAATCAGTTCGAATGGCAGTCGATTCGGATTGTCGCTGCCATCAGCAAGCGTGCAGACCCCGAACGGATTCCAGTAATTCTCCGCCGGCACCTGGTATTTTGCGACGCTACCCAGTCTCGCCGAGGCATGCCGTATCGTATTGGTGTAGGACAGGTACGCCGAAACTTCCGTGAAACTTTCGACGCCGCTGGCAAATTCATGATTCAGGAACGCAAATACGTTAACCCTGTCGAGGTCTGAAAAGAGGTCCCGATCTTCGTTGTTGTTATAGCGATAAATTGGGGCATCATCATCATTACCGCACACGCCGGCTCCGGGGTAAAACGCCCAGTCACAGTCCGGGTGGCCGACCGGATAAACCTGAAACTCTCCCGCCGTATCGGTGATGTCATTGCCGACCAGGCCATAGCGATCCCGATTACTGCTCGGATTGACGCTGGTGTTGATATCGAACTGACCGTACTCGGAGTTGGTGCTGCTGTTATAAAATCGCGTGCAGGCATCATCACCGCCGTTTACATCCCGATCCTCGCAATCCGGCTCGGCCCACGGCGAGCCTTCGGGCAGCAATCGACGATAGTCATCGTTGGCCCATTTCGGATCATCCTGCGAGTTGATGCGATCGCGATGATAATAGTCCGCGAATAGGCTGAAGTTGGTATTACCGCCGTTAAAATTCCTGCCCCACTCGACTGTCAGTCGTTGGTTCGTGCTGGGCAGTCCGTCATAGGCATTGTATCTGGCCCTGAGGCTAAGGCCCTCATACTCCTTTTTCATGACATAGTTCACGACGCCGGCGACAGCATCAGCACCGTAAATGGCCGAAGCACCATCGCGCAGCACTTCAACACGCTCCAAACCAAACACGGGCAGTGACTGTGAGTTGACCGAGTTCACAGGGACGAAACTACCGCCGACCAGCTCCGTCTGGTAACTGGCTGCATTGACCATGCGTCTGCCGTTAAGCAGCACCAGCGTGTTGCCCGTACCGAGGTTTCTCAGGTTGTAAGCACCCATATCACCGCGGGCCGAGTTTACGCCGCCACTGATGTTCTCCGCCTCAGTATGAAAATTCGACCCTTGCTCAGCCATGAACTCGAGCAACTCATCACCCGAGTCGACGCCGAGAATCTCGATATCCTCCGCGGTGACGACCGACACGGCGAGTGCGTCAGAGATCCTTGCGCCTTTGATCTGCGTTCCGGTAACGACGACCTCGTCGATACGCGAGTCGTCATCGGCGGCTTCGTCCTGTGCCAGCGCATTGCCAACTGCCAATGGCAATGCGAACACACTCAGGAGCGATGTGGCACGGCGAATACCGCACGGAAATGTGCTCTGGACTGACATGTTTTCTCCCCCTGCTTGTGGCCGGATTCTCTGCCCGGCGACGAGCGCACAAATGCGCTCTATTAGGTGTATAACGCGCGACCGCTGCAAAATCCGCTATCCAGGCGAAATATTTGCCGTATGCGCCCAAGCTAGCAGGGCCCGGGGTCGTGGGCCAATGACTTGACTTTGCCCACCCATGAGTCCGGGTTATGGAGTAAATCAATTTCTCGGTGTTTTCAGGCCGCGATTCGGCTAAGGTATAACCAGTAGTTATGGGGAGGCTGCGGCCATGCGATTGCGGCAAATCGAGGTATTCCACGCGATTTACACCAGCGGGTCCATGACCAACGCTGCGAAAATTCTCAACGTCTCGCAACCATCGGTCAGTAAGGTCCTGGCACATGCGGAACAGCAACTCGGCTATGCCTTGTTCGACCGGGTCAAAGGCAAGCTCGTCGCGACCCCCGAGGCAGACCGGCTGTTTGGCCTGGTCGCAAACGTGTTCGAGCATGTCGAACAGCTCAGGCATGTTGCCGCGAATCTGCGCGCGTCCGACGTTGGCAAGGTGCGCATCGCGGCAACCCCGGCATTTGGTGTGGATTTCCTGCCGACGGCCATCAGTTCCTATCTCGACGATCATGCCGACACCGTTTTCGAGATCGAGACACTGCACCACGATGAAATCGCCGATGCGTTGCTCGAGTCCCGTGTCGATATCGGTCTTGCGTTCAATCCGGTGCCTGTGCCAGGTCTGCTGACAGAGGCAATCGCGAGCGGCGAATTTGTTGCCATTACGCCGAAAAATATCGATTTTGGCGACCAGGCCCGGGTCACGGTTCAATCACTGGCCGAGCTTCCTTTCATCAGCCTCAGCGGTCGCGGCCCGCTCGGCCGACTGCTGTCGAGCCACCTGGAGGGCTGCGACGTCGACCTCGACACGATCGTCTATACGGAGACTTATCACATCGCGAAAGCGCTGGTTGTCAAAGGCGTCGGTGCATCAATCGTCGATGCGTTCACAGCGTATTCGACCGCAGGGGAAAATATCCGGAGCTGGCCGCTGGATCCACCCCTGCGCTATTCGGTCGAGGTCGTGAGCGCCGACAGCATGCCCTTGTCCATACTCAGCCGACGATTCATCGATCACCTGCGAATCGTCATGACCGGCTACCTGCGATAACAAAGCAGCCATAAGCTGCGGTTATGGGCGCACATCAAAAGGACATTGGCCGGACCGCAGAGCACATCAGTAACATGATCGCGACCGTTATCTAAAGTCGGGAGCAGCTATGCACATCGCAGTCCTGGGAGCTGGTGTCGTTGGCGTGACGACTGCCTGGTATCTGGCTGAGGCGGGCCACGAAGTGACTGTTATCGAACGCGAGAATGCGGTTGCGCAGGGCTGCAGTTTTGCGAACGGCGCCCAGCTCAGCTACAGCTACATGGATGCGATGGCAAACCCGGCGTTCCTGGCGAAGCTGCCGGCATTGCTCGCTGGATTCGACAGCGCCGTTCGGGTACGTCCGCAAATCAACGCGGATCTGCTGCGCTGGGGGCTGGCGTTCATCAACGAGTGCACCGCGAGCAAGGCTGCTGCAAATACTCGTGTTAATCTGCGACTGGCACGGCGCTCGCAGCAATTGATGGGTGAACTCGTGCCAACGCTCGACATGGACTTCTCGCATCGCAGCGCCGGCAAAATCATCCTGTTAGCAAGTGACAAGGAAATGCGAGCCGCTGCCCGCAACAGCAAATTGAAGGCTGAATTCGGATTCAGGGCCGATGTGATAAGCCTCGCTGAGGCCATCGATATCGAGCCGGCTATCCAGTACATGACCGGCCGATACGCGGGAGCCGTCCATTCGCCAGGCGACGATGTCGGCGATTCGCAGGCGTTTACCGTTGCTCTTGCGCGGCAATTGACTGATCGGCCGGGTTGTCGTTTGAGCCTGAACACGGCAATCCATGAAATCATCACCGAGAATGGTCGGGTTCGGGCTGTCGATACAAGCCGCGGACCGATCGACGTCGACGCCGTGGTCGTCTGCCTTGGCGCGTCGAGCCCGCGATTACTCAAGCCACTGGGCATCGATCCAGGCATCTATCCAGTGCGCGGCTACAGCGTGACGCTGCGTCGGGGACAACACACCAATTCGGTGAGCGTGACCGACTTCAGCAGACGTTTTGTCATCAGTCGCATCGGCGAGCAAGTGCGCATCGCGGGATTCGCCGATTTTGTCGGATTTCGCACGTCAAAGGACGCACAGAGGGTGGCAAAGCTGCTTCATGTTGCCGGCGCCGTCGCGCCCTGTGCGGCCGACTACCAGACATCGCCCAACCGCGCGTGGGGAGGTTTTCGACCATTGACGGCTAATGGTCGACCGTTGCTTGGACCGACGTCTGTGACCGGCCTGTACCTGAATACCGGCCACGGTACGCTGGGTTGGACGCTCGCGTGTGCGTCGGGCGAAGAAGTCGCGCAGGCCGTGTCAGGGCAGCCCGCGGCCAGTCAGCTGGCGGCCTAGCGACTGCGCAGCACGATCCAGTCGACGTGGCGATCGTCAACGACAATGCCGTATTCGTCCCGCAAGCGATCCAGAAAGTCTCTCGTGTCTCCGGTCTTGAACTCGCCGGATATCTTCAGACCACTTAGCGCACTATCTGCCACGTGAATCGACACGTGGTTATAACGGCGCATTTCCTCGACCACTGCCTGCAAGGGTTGTTCCTCGAACGACACCACTCCGGAACGCCACGACAGCCTCTTCCTGAATTCCTCGGTACCCAGAACTCTTTGACGTTGTGTGGAGCCGGAGACCTCGAGCCATTCGCCAGCGCCGAGATGGGCCACACTTCGTGCAAGACGAATATCAACGTCGCCATCGTACTCAGTCAGCGGTAGCGGCGACTCGTTACTCATCACGGACACCTGCCCTTCAATGACCGAGACCTCGAGCAACTCATTGTCGACTTCCACATTGAACGTCGTTCCCAGAGCAGCGATCGTGCCCATAGCGGTCCGCACGACGAACGGGCGACTGTCACTGGCGACGTGGAAGACGGCTTCCCCCCTGCTCATTTGCACTTCGCGGCGGGAGTCATCGATAACGACTTGCATCGTGGTACGGGCATTCATCTCGAGCATCGAGCCGTCGTTCAACACAATATGTCTGGACTCACCCACTTCCGTAGCCAACTCCTCGCCCGCCACTGAAAATACAAGATGCATTGCAACGCCGAGGGCGATGATGACCGTGGCCGCAATTGCCGACCAACCGCTTCCTCCGGACACCGCCGCTGCCGCGTTCGACTCTGCACCCGGCGACGCCGCACTCTGCAATCGCACGATGTTGCCGCGTTCCATCAATGGTTCTACATCCGCCAGAGTCTTGAGTCGCGCCCACACTTCCGAGAGCTCTTCAAACGCCAACCGATGACGCAGGTCTTCGTCGAGCCAGCGAGCGAACGCGAGTTGATCCGCCGCGTTGCAGCTGTCCGAGTCCAGCATTGCCATCCACGTCGCGGCGTCCTCGAGCACGATTTCGGGAATGTCCTGCCCGAACAGGTCACTGAACACGGTCATGCGTCCGTCCCCGTCAACCTGGCGCGGAGATCGGCGGGCAGCGCCGCAGCGGCAGTCTTGCTGCTGTGCTGAATCTCGTCCTTGCAATAACGCAGTCCTTTGGCCAGGTGTTTCTCGACCGTACTTACGGAGATACCGAGCTGCTCGCCAATTGCGCGTTGACTCAAACCTTTGATCCAGCGCAGAACGAACACGTCACGACACCTTGGTGGCAGAGAATTGATGATCAACAGCAACTCGTTCAGTTTCTGGCTCGCGCTGATCTGTTGTTCCGTGGTGGGGCTGTCGCCACGCAGCTCCTCGGCAACCTCGACAGCGGAAATCGAGTGCCGCACCACCTTTTGATGGCGCAGCCGGGAAATCGCGATATTTCTCGCGGCCCTGTAAAGCAATGCAACCGGCGCGTGACCGCCAGGGCGGTCCTTGCGCAGAGCGACAAACACCTTCAGGTAGGCATCCTGCAAGATGCCCTGCACGTCATCCGGAGACGAGACAATGCGCCGGACACAGTCTGTCAGTCCGATTCTTGTCTCTTCGACGAGTTCGTCAAACCATTCGTGCGATGGCTGCATGACGTTGGCTCCCCCCTGGCTGCCAGCTCAATGTGCCACAGCGGCCCCCATTCCCGCAATTCGGGACAGTTTACTGAAGTCCCGAAAACTCGCGATCGAGCATGGCGATCGATGACCGCAAGCGCTGCTGCGATGCATGCAGCCATTCGAACTGCCCTTGCAGCGATACGTTGTGCCGGGCCAGCATGCGCAATACTTCCGCGGGCTGCGGGCCACCGAGGCCTCTGCGCCGGCGCACCATCGCGGCCGGGTCCATCGCCTGTCTGATCAACTCGACATCGACCGGCAAGTCGTCACCCGTGGATTCCTTATAGACGTAAAGCAGCTCTTCGTCCGACAGGTCCTTCGGACGTTTGCCCGCGGCGCGGCCGTATGTCGTCAGCTCAGATGCGTAGTGATGACCGATCCGAAAAGGTATGTCGGCATGCCGCAGCAACACGTCAGCGACCTCCGTCATCGTGGAGTAATCGATGTCGACCTCTTCAAGTGCCCGGTCCTTGTCGACGATCAGGTGCGTCATCACGTCAACGTAGGCCCGGAACATTTCCCGGGCCTGCTCTGCCGTATGCAACGCCTCGGTCCCCGGCCGATAGTCGTTCATGCCGCTGTTGGTGTTATGCGCATTCAGCGTGACGGTGTGCGCGCTGCCTACCACGGCCGTCGCGAGCAGGCGCACGCGGTCGAGCGGCCGCGGATTGCGTTTCTGCGGCATGATGCTGCTGACGTCTGTCCGCGCCTCCTCGAGCAGAATCCACGGCGACGGATTGTGGTATTGCGTGTGCAGATTCTGCATCAACTGCCCCACTACAATGGCTGACGTCGACAGTGCGCTCGCGAATTCGATCTTCGAATCGACAGACGACACCAGATTCGCATCGTACGAATTCTCGACGACCGCATCGAAACCGAGCAAATCAGCGAGACGCTGGCGATTGATTGGAAATCCGGATGTGCCGAGCGCGGCGGCGCCAAGAGGACTGACATTCAATCTGGCATAGCTTTGCTGCAGTCGCTCCGCGTCGCGCTCGAAGGCGGCCGAGAATGCCAGCAGATAGTGGGCCAGCGACGTCGGCTGTGCCTGCACGCCGTGCGTATAGGCAGGAATGATCGTATCGACATGCTGCGCGGCCAGTTCGAGCAGCGCCAGGCGGGCCGCGAGCAACGCGTCGCAGGTTCCCAGCAGCGCTTCACGCAGCGCCATGCGCCGATAGGTCGATCCGATGTCCTGGCGGCTGCGACCCGTGTGCAGGCGGGACGCCTCGGCGCCAGCCACTTCGAGCAGGCGCGCCTCGAAATCCAGGTAGTTGCTCGAGCGAATGCTACCCGCCCGATTCTGCTCGTCGATGACCGTGGCAATACCCGCCGCGATCTTTGCGGCGAGTTTGGCAGGCACCAGGCCTTCTTCGGCCAGCATGACGATCGAGGCTTTGTTGATCTGAGCGACGTGATGAAAGTCGTCGTGAACGGTCGCACGCAGACCGCTTGTCGCCAGCAACAATCCGCAGACACAGCCGAGCAGAACCCGCTTCTCAGGGACCATTCACACCGCCATACGCAATACCGGCAAGTCGTGCCATATCGGTATTGAACGTGGTCAGATCGTCCGGATTGAAGCCCTGCAGATGATCGTGCCCCGCCGCTCTGGCAAGTACGCACATCAGATCGACCGACGCGCGGAAGAATCGCGACAGGCGTTCGGCGGCGATGTCGACGGGCAGGCGCTCGCGCAAGTGGGGTTTTTGTGTCGCGATGCCAACCGGGCAGTTGTTCGTATGGCAGGCGCGCATGCCGACGCAGCCGATGGCCTGAATGGCCGCGTTCGATACGGCAACTGCATCGGCGCCGAGCGCCATTGCCTTTGCAAAGTCTGCCGGGTGCCTGAGCCCGCCCGTAATCACCAGGGTCACGCCGGCTGCGCCTGACACATCGAGATGTCTTCTGGCTCTCGCCAGTGCGGGAATGGTAGGCACCGAGATGTTGTCGCGAAATATCAACGGCGCCGCACCGGTGCCGCCGCCACGTCCATCGAGAATGATGTAGTCGACGCCAATCTCGAGCGCCGCGTCGATATCTTTTTCAATGTGTTGCGCCGAGAGTTTGAATCCGACCGGAATACCGCCGGTCCGTTCGCGTACCTCGGCAGCGAATTCCCTGAATTGGCTGAGTTCGGTCCAGTCGGGAAACCGCGCCGGCGAAATCGCCGCATGACCTTCAGGCAGGTTGCGAACCGCGGCAATCTTGCCTTTGACCTTTTCTCCCGGCAGATGGCCACCCGTGCCCGTCTTCGCGCCCTGACCGCCCTTGAAGTGAAACGCCTGCGTTTTCCGCACCTTGTCCCAGGAAAATCCGAAGCGTGCGGACGCCAACTCATAAAAATAGCGGCTGTTCGCTGCCTGTTCCTCGGGCAGCATGCCGCCCTCACCCGAACAGATGCCCGTGCCGGCTTGTTCGGCGCCCTTCGCGAGAGCAACTTTGGCTTCTTCGGACAACGCGCCGAAGCTCATGTCAGAGACGAACAGAGGTATGTCCAGTCGCAACGGTTTATCCGCGTTCGCGCCGATGACGACTTCGGTGCCAACAGGGTCTTCATCGAGCAGCGGCAGTTTGTGCAGCTGCCCAACGACAAATTGAATGTCGTCCCACCTGGGTAACTGCTTGCGTGACACGCCCATGGCCGCCGCCGGACCGTGATGACCCACTTTGCTCAGGCCCTCATCCGCAAGCCTGCGAATATACTTGACGTAGGGCTCGTCGCTGCTGCCCGTGTGATCCTGGTACACGCCCTGATAGGCGTCACGCTGATAGGGCTGCGGATGGCGCTGCGACCAGGCCCTGATCTCTTCCTCATCGACCAGCACCTTGCCCTGTTCCACCCACGATGCGAACTTCGGCAGTGTTTCGCTGTGCTTGTATTCGCTGACACCCGTGTCGAGGCGATAATCCCAGAAATGCACGCCGCATATCAGGTTGTCACCTTTGACGAAGCCGTCGGCCATCAGCGCGCCGCGGTGTGCACAGCGCCCATACATGACAGATACCGCATCGTCGAAGCGAACGACAACGAGATCGACATCGCCGACCAACGCATGCGCCGGTTCGCGATCCTGGAGGTCGTCCCAATTGGCGATAGCGACCTTATTCATTCGTAGCGAAACCGGTTAACCGCAAGAGCAGCGACGGCGAGCGCAGCGACAAGCAGGGTAATGACATGTGGAATCGCCGAAATGGCACCTGCCTCGAAACTGATGAGTTTGTGTAGCGCATCCATGGTCCATCCTGTTGGCATGAGTTTTTGTAATCCCTGCATCCAGCCGGGCGTGACTTCGATCGGCCACCAGCAGCCGCCGAGAGCGGCCAATAAATTGGCGAACAATACGCCCAGGCCCGACGCCTGTCCCTCCGTCTTCGCCAGGCTTCCGAGAAGCAGGCCAGCCGATGCACAAAATGCCGCCCAGGCAGCCAGGACGATCACGATCATGCCAACATCCGGGCCCCAATGCATTCTGAATACGAATGTCCCTACGACGACGGCAAAACCAATCTGAATAGCGGCCAGGACCATGCGTCCGCCCCATTTGCCCGCAACCACCTCTGTGCGCGTCATCGGTGCGGACGCCAAACGCCGTAACAGACCTTGCTGTCGCTCCAGCACCAGCATCGACGCGCCGCTGGTCAGCAATACCAGCAGCGTAAACATGACCAGAATGCCCGGAATCGCCTGCTCGAAGCCGCTCGGAATGATCTGCCGTTGTCCGGCTGTCGAAACGTCGAGTTGCCAGACACGCGTCTCCGCATTGAGTTCTTCGAGAGCCGCGGCGGACAGCGGCTCGTCCGAGCGCGCATTCGCCGTCACGATGTCGGCAAGCGCAGTATACAAGCTGCGCTGGATGCGAATGGCTTCGTAATCGCGGGATAACGACGAAGCCTGCGTATTGTAGCTGGCCATGACTTGCTCGCCGGCGACGACATGCTCGCTGAGTCCCGGTCCGAATGTCAGTACGCGAGCAGGGACGTTGCCTTCGGCGTCGGGCACAAGCTCACTGCGCCAATCGGTAATGAAGTCATTTTCTCTTAAGCGCAAATCGATTTGTTGTTGCAGAAAACCGGGCGAGTCCGCCGCGACGACGATCGGCGTTGCATCGCTGCCGGTCATTCCGCCCTGGAAGCCGGTCGTTACGGTGCCGATGAAATAGAAGAAGATCGGCGGCATGACGAACAACCACACCAGCGTGCCACCCTGTCGCATCTGATAGCGAATATCGTGCAAGCCAATGAAGATTGCGTTCTTCATGCGCGGGCAAACCCGGTTCTGAGTCGCCAGGCACAGGTTGAAAGCCCCAGCACCGCTCCCAGCAGCACGATCAGCCAACTGTTGAGATCAATAGCCCAGGATCCTGACTGCGTGATTTCGGTCGTCAGTCGATCCGCGACGAAGCCATTCGGCGAGGCACGACCCAGCAGCGCAATCCAGCCAGGCAAAACCGCGAGCGGGAAAAAGCTGCCGCCCACCATCAGCAATGGAAACAACAACATCGACGAAATGATGCTGGCTGTCTTCCGGCTGCTGAACGACATTTGCAGTGCGGCAAACCACGAAAACAATGCGACGCCGGACACCGATATCCACAGTAGCGACGCGGGCAGCTTGTTCCAGGCGATGCCGTGGTAAATAAAACCGATCAGCAGAGTCAGTCCTCCGACCATGCCGATAATCACGGCGGCAGCCAGGGCCTTGCCGACCACGAACCCGCCGAGCCGTGCGGGGGCGAATACCAGTCGTCTTAATGTGCCTTGCTCGCGCTCGCGCCAGTAGTCACTGGCGATGCCGTTTGCAGCGAACATGACCGACATCAGAATGATGCCCGGGAGGAACAACAACGCCAACGGTACTCCCGGTTCCTGGGCAGGTGGCTCGATGATTTCAATATCGATAATCGGCGGAAATAACTGCGGTGCGACCGTCTCGATCTTGTTCTGCAACGCAATCGCCATCGCGGCCACGACCGCATCGCCCGGATTGTCGCCCATCAGTTGGATGGACCTGATTTGATCACCGAACAGCTGATGCGCATAGAATCCCGCATCGAGCAGAATTTCAGTCACGTTCGTGATGATGCCCGGCAAAATGGTCTGTGAAGGATTGGTTTTCAGCGTGATGGTCACCGACTCGGCATCAAGAAACGCGGCGCCGAACCCCTTCGGTATGATCAGCAGACCACTCGCCTCTCCAGCGTTGACGCGCTCGGTGCCTTCGTCCAGAGTCGTTTTCTCGACCGAAATGAGTTCACCGAGCTCACCCGCGCTGTAGGCGCCCGCAATGAAGCCGCTGAGAAACGACTCGTCCTGGTCGACCATCAGCAGGACACCGTGTGGCCTGACACCCTGGCCGCTCATCAAGGCCGTGATGAGCCCACCAATCATCAGCGGGATCGCGATCCATATCAGTGTCGCCAGGACGTCCTGACGCCATCTGGCGAGATCTTTCCTGAATGAGGTGAGCGCGAATTTCATCGACCTACTCGCGCAGTTCCTTGCCGGTCAATAACAGGAACAGGGTTTCGAGGTTCGGGCTTCGCAGACTTGTTTCGCTGACGTCGCCGCCGGCGCCGGATACGGCGTCGAATATCGCAGGCAGGTGCTGCGATGCCTGCGACAATGTGAGCGTAACGTTATCTTCCGCTTGCGAAATGAGCTCGAGGTCGCCGGTGTGCCGTTCGATGAGCGCATCGATCGCGAGTCGGGTCGCATCAACCGGAAAACTGCCGCTCAGCTGCAACACGTCCCGAGCGCCCAGCTTGGCGCGAAGCTCATCGACCGATCCTTGCGCGATGAGTTTGCCGTGATCGATGATCGCAATCGAGTCGCAGAGCCGCTCCGCTTCTTCCATGTAATGCGTCGTATAGAGTATGCAGGCTCCGGCATCGCGTTCGGCCTCGACCATTTCGAACAAACGCGCCCGCGACTGCGGATCTACGCCAACCGTTGGCTCATCCAGCAGTATCACTTCGGGTTTGTGCACGATGCCGCAACCAAAATTAAGGCGTCGTTTCATGCCACCCGAAAATTCCCTGGGCAGGCCCCGGGCGCGATCGCCCAATCCGATTGTCTCGAGTACTGCAACGACACGTGACTCGAGTTCCGCTCCACGAAGGCCGTAGGCCTTGCCCCAGTAACGCAGGTTGTCAACCGCCGGCAAGTCCTCGTACAGCGCCAGTTCCTGCGGCACCACGCCCAGGTTGCGCCGTGCAGCCTTGCCATCGGTCACGACATCGTGACCGGCGACCGACGCGTGTCCCGATGAGGGCTGCAGCAATCCGGAGATGCAGTTTATCGTCGTCGACTTGCCGGCTCCGTTCGGGCCGAGTAAGCCAAAAACCGCACCCTTGCCCGATTCGAAACTGATCTTGTCCACGGCAACGAAGTCGCCGTAATTCTTGGAGAGTTCTGTGACTTTCAGCATAGTGGGAGAACGATATCCTAAATGCCACCGCTTCTCGACTGCGCCGCGGCAATAGATAAGGTACCGGCACACGATTTATAATCCCTGCATTCCTCCGCAGCAATACGGTGAAGACAATGCGAATGCTTAATCCGATCCTCGCGGCCCTGTTTCTCGCCACTTTGGCCAGCGCACAGGCCGATACGATAGCGATTATCGGCACTGGCAACGTCGCGCGCGCGCTAGGTCCCGAGTTCGCCGCCCAGGGCCACGAAATCGTCTATGGCTCGCGGAACCCGTCGACGAATGCCGTGCGACAACTCGTCGAGGACACGGGTGACGCCGCGTCAGCGACAACCCAGATCAAGGCCGCCAGCCAGGCGGACATCGTGGTACTTGCAGTGCCCGGGATGCTGGTCGAAGAGATAACGAAAAGCCTTGGTGATCTGTCGGGCAAAATCATCATCGATCCCACAAATCCGCTGAAAAAAACGTCGCTCGGATTTGAACACGCGGTTACGACGTCGAATGCCGAAATCATCCAGAAGGCTGCGCCAGGAGCCTACGTGGTCAAGGCATTCAATACGCTCAACTGGAAGACCATGATCGATCCGGACGAAAGCGGCGGTCCCGTGAGCATTCCGCTCGTCGGCAACAGCGACAGTGCGAAAGAGACCGTCGCCAAATTGATTGACGGCATGGGCCTCGAGGCGATCGATCTCGGCGGCATCGAAAACGCTCATTGGGTCGAAGGGATGCTGATCCTGTGGATCAACAATCGCTACGGCTCGGAGCGCGAATCCTTCGACTTCCACCTGCGCAAGAACGACTAGAACGCAGGTCAGAACCGGTAGTTGATACTGACGTAACCGCCAAGCGGCGACTGCGAATCGATGCTCCGTGTGGCACCGCTCACGCGATCGGTGATCCTGATGTCGGTAAAGTGATGCTCGAATCGAGCGGTGAAACTCGCCGACCATTTTGAACTGAAATACCAGGACGTGCCCAGCGTGCTCATCAGCTGAATGTCAGTACCTGTGTCGAATTCGAGATCAAATGTTCCACCCCCGTCGACGGCGCCGCGGAGGTCATTCACGCTCGAGGTTCCGGCGCCCAGTCCAAGCGTCCAGAACCAGCGAAAGCCGGTATTCGCGTCACCGTATTCACGGCCAAGAAAGCCGCCGAGTACCGTTGCTTTGGCATCCGCATCGATGACGGCCGAATCCGGGTCCTGCGTGATGTCCAGCAGCGCGGCGGGCCGTTCGAAGTCGTAGGCGTAGGTATCCAGGGACCCACCGATGAACCAACCGTGATCGAGATACCGCCGCCCGATCAGCCCGATACCCAAAATGTCGTTCGCGGGTGTGCCATCACCCAACAGGACATTGGCGCGCAATCCGTATTCGTTCTGCGGCTCGTCTTCTGCGTGCACCAAAGGAGCGATCAAAGCACCGAGAGAAAACAAGTAAGCGATTGAATTGTTTAATGAATTAGCCATCTTCATCTTCCCCCGACGTCGTGATCCAAAGCCGAAGCGAGGCTTCCCGTTCACTGAGACGGTCGCCGCACAGGAAATCGGTCGCGAAAGGGTCGGTTGGGCAAACGGGTTTCGGGCATCATGCCCGGCCACTGGAGACCCTCTGTGCCGGCTTGCACGATTGCAAAAGCGACGCTGGCTACGCCCGAGGGTGCGGCGGATTAGCCAGCGGATTTGAAGTCGATAATTTCGGCCGACTCGGCCAGAAACCTGACCTCAAATTCGTCTGCCGGCACAGGCTTGCCGAACAGGTAGCCCTGAACCTGATCACAACCCTGGCCGCGAAGAAACTCTACCTGTGCATTGGTTTCAACACCTTCGGCGATAACGAGCAAACCGAGCTGGTGCGCCATCGCGATAATGGCTGAACAAATTGCCGCATCGTCATTGCGCAGGGTTATCTCGTTGACGAAGGAACGGTCGATCTTCAGCAGATCCAATGGAAAGCGCTTCAGATAACTTAGCGATGAATAGCCGGTGCCGAAGTCATCGATCGCAATCGTGACCCCGATCTCTTTCAGGTAGTCCAGCGTTGCGATTGTATCGTTGATATCGCGCATGAGAATGCTCTCGGTCAGTTCGAGTTGCAGCAAGTTGGGCTTCAATGCGGCTTCAAACAACGATTTCATGATCGTTTTGCGAAGATCGCTTTGATAAAACTGCTGGCTGGAAATGTTGACGGCGACACAGAGGTCACGTTCGAATCGACTCTGCCAGGCGTGCGCCTGGTGACATGCCGTTTTCAGGACCCACTCGCCGATCGGCAAGATCAGTCCGGTTTCTTCTGCCATCGTAATGAATTGATCGGGAGGAATAAAACCGCCATCCGCATGTTGCCATCTGAGCAGCGCCTCGACACCGGATAATTGGCCGGTACTCAGATCGAATTTGGGCTGGTAGTGCAACTCCAGATCATCATTCGCTACGGCCTGGCGCAATTCCGTCTCGAGATGCAGGCGAGCGAGCGAGCGGACGCTCATTGTTCCCGAGTAAAACCGTACGCTGTCGCGGCCGGCACCTTTCGCCTGGTACATCGCAACGTCCGCGTGCTTGAGCAGGTCCTCCGCGTCTTCGCCATCCTGCGGATACATGGCAATGCCGATGCTCGGTGTAACGACGAATTCGTGGCCAATGTACGAAACCGGCTCACGCAGACGCTTTCGAATGCGTTCGGCGACGCTGGCCAGCACGTCCTCGTCCTCTACCCCTTCTATAGCCGCAACGAATTCATCACCGCCAAGCCGTGCGAGGCCAAGCGGACCGTGCGACTCCGTCGATTCAGATAGTGTATTGCGTATACAGCCCTTGAGACGCTTTGCGATGGCCTGCAGGACGCCGTCGCCAAACGTGTGACCCAGTGTGTCGTTTATGCGTTTGAAGTTATCCAGATCGACGTAGAGGATTGCGATCTTCCCATCGACGGACTCAGCCTCTTTGATCATACGTGCCAGTTGTTCGCGAAAGTACTGACGATTTGGCAGGCCGGTCAGGCTGTCATAGTAGGCGAGACGATGAATTTGCTGCTCGGCTTTTTTGCGCTCTGTTATCTCCGACACAGATACGAGTATCCGGTCGTCAACGTAGGGTACGAATCGGGCCTCGTAACTGAATATTTCGTTGTCGTCACCCTCCAGCGAGAAATCGAGGCGCTGCAATTTACCTGTTCTCAATGCGGCGTTATTCGACACCTGCCAGACGTAGGCAACGCGGCGAGGCAGGAATTCCTGCAAACTGATGTTGTCACGACTTGGGTGGGGCAGCATGTGGTGTAGCTTGCCCGGCAAATAGTCGACGATTTCTCCCTCCGGCGAAAGAATGACGAACGTATCGGGCATTGCTCTTAGCAATGCTTCGTTCTTCGCCTCACTCTGCCGTAATCTCTGGTAATCGGAGCCGGCACGCATGATGTAGCGAATGCGGTGACTGAAAATCGGCCAGTTAATCGGTTTCGTCAGAAAGTCTGTCGCCCCGGCATCGTATGCACTGTTTACGGCATCGACGTCCTCGCGTCCGGTCACGATGACGATCGGCACACTTCGGCCGTTTGGCAGATCCCTTATCTGGCGACAAGCCGCAAAACCATCCAGGACGGGCATCTCGACATCAAGGAGTACCACGGCCGGCACGAGGTCTGAAAACGCCTCGGTCGCCAATGCACCGTTTTCGACGTCAACGACGTGGTAACCGTCTTTCTCAAGCGCTGCGCGCATGACTTTTCTCATTGTCGGATCATCATCGGCAATGAGAATTCGGTTGTTTGGAGCCACCAGGTCTGTCATGCGGCGGCCTCGCGTTTGATTTCCAGCAATTGACCGATGGCCGATTCGTACTCGATTTGAGCCTGCTCGATGTTGCCCAGCACGATGTCACTATTCGATTCCCTGGCCCCCTGTTCGATAAGGCGCATCAATTCGGCGAGCCGCACAGCGCCAACGCTGGCGCTTGATGATTTCAGGGAATGACTTGCTCTGATTACCCCGTCCGTGTTGCCTGCCTGCATCGAATCGTGTAGCTCTTGCATCAGCAGTTCCGCATTTTCGACGTAGGTTGAAATTACGCTGCTCACCAACTCACCACCATTTCCCGGGTCGAGTTCGGCAATTTGATCGAGCGCCTCCGGATCCAGGATCGAATCATCATCGTTGCTGGCGCGGCGATCCGGGACCACAGCGATCTCGGCATCGGAAACGTCGTCTGGCCGACACCACCTGGACATCGTCACCATCAGCGTTTCTCGTGTAAACGGCTTGTTGATATGATCGTCCATGCCTGCATCAAGGCATTCTTGCCGGCTTTCCGGCAGAGCATTTGCCGTCAGTGCGATGATGGGCAGTCTTTGGCGGTTTTCACGACTTTCGCGTTGCCTTTGCTGCGCCGTTGCCTCGTAGCCATCCATTACCGGCATCTGACAGTCCATCAGCACAACATCGAATTCGTGCTGGTCGATCGCACGCAACGCCTCCTGGCCGTTTTCGGCTTCAACGACCTGGCAACCGAGCGAAGCCAGCACATGACGCGCGACTTTCATGTTGGTCGGGTTGTCTTCTACCACCAGCACACGCAGATTCATTTCTACCTTGTCATCTGCTTTGTCGATAGTCCGTGGATGCACGTTGGTGGTTCTCGTGCGATCGGGTTCGAGTACCTCCGTGATCGATTCGTACAGAACCGCACGACGGACCGGTTTCGACAGATACAAATCGACGCCCGCCTCGATCATCGCCGTCTCGTCGTACTCGGACCCGGCAGAGCTCAACATGATCAGGCACGGCTCACCGAGATCGGAGCAGTCACGTATGTCGGCGGCCAGCTGAAGTCCATCTCTTTTTGGCATGAAGTAATCGAGCAATACCAGATCGAACCACCGGCCCGCTTCGGCGGACGCGCGCATGATATCCAGCGCCGCTTGTGCGTCGGCTGCTGCATTGACCTGAATTTCCCAGGCACGCAATTGCTGCTGCAATACCTCTCGGTTGGTCTGGTTATCGTCGACGATCAATGCGCGAATGCCGGGCATGGGCAGGAAGTCGTCCGCAATGTCCGGTACCGTCCCGGCCGCGTGCTGCAGGGGTAACGAAATCCAGAATGTCGAACCTTCTCCGGGTTCACTGGCGACACCTATCTCTCCGCCCATGAGTTCAACGAGCTGCCTCGATATGGCAAGCCCGAGACCGGTGCCCCCATATTGGCGGGTAGTCGACGAATCGGCCTGTGAGAAACGGCTGAATATGAGATCCAGGTGCTGTTTGTCGATTCCGATTCCGGTGTCGCGAACTTCGAAGCGGAACAGCGACTGTCTGTCCGACGTTTCCTGAAGTTTCAGTTCAAGGATGATCTCGCCTTGATGCGTGAATTTCACAGCGTTTCCGACCAGGTTCATCAGTATCTGTCGCAGCCGTATCGAATCTCCCTGAACCCGCGTCTGCAAATCCGGAGAGATAACACTGATCAGATTAACGCCCTGTTTATGGGCGCGACTGTAGAGGAGATCGACAATGCCTTCCATGACATCTCTGAGATCAAAATCGGATTCCTCGATCTTCATCTTTCCGGCTTCGATTTTCGATATATCGAGAATGTCGTTGATCAGAGCCATTAACGCATCGCCCGATTGCCGAATCGTCTCGGCGAATTTGCGCTCCGTCCGCCCCAGGTCCGAACTCAGCAGCAGATCGGTCATCCCGAGAACTCCGTTCATCGGGGTCCGGATTTCATGGCTCATGCGCGCAAGAAAATCGCTTTTTGCACGGCTGGCCGATTCGGCGGCTTCCTTGGCTTCAACCGTCTCCTTCACAGCCTGTGTCAGTTGGTCGTTGGCCTCAGCCAACTTGATATCACGCGAACTGACCTGTGCGAGCATGTCGTTAAAGCCGCTCATCAGTACGCCGATTTCATCGCGCCCGGAGGGTTTCGCTCGCAGCGAGTAATCCTGCTCCTGACTGACTTTCTTCATGAGATCGGACAGACGCAGAATCGGCCGGGAGATAAACGCCTGCAACCTGAATGAAAGAATGTACGCAACCAGGACGGCGAACAGCACAGTGCCGATCGCCATCGCGCCAATACGTTGCAGGGTCATGACAAGTTCGTCGAGCGAAGCACGCAAGTGCAGGATCCCGATGAGCTCGCCATCAAATACGACCGGTCGCACTGCGTCGATGAAATTCAGCCCATCGAACCTCTCGATCGGACGTTCGGTTGCCAGAACGTCCTTCAGTAGCGCTGCGACTTCTTTGATGTTGGCGCCGGTCGCTGTAGTGTCCGCCGGATTGGCGCGGTATGACGCGAGACGCTCGCCGTTCGCGAGGAAAATGTGCGCGCTGGTGATGCTGCTGTCTGCGCTGAGTGAAGCAAGGACCTGGTTGGCCAGTTCCTCGTCCTCGAATGCGATCGCGGCTGTGCTGTTCGTGCCAATGACATCGCCAAGTGTCGTAACGTCATTGACCGTCTTGCTGCGGTAACTCAACGCTTCGGTTGCGCCAAATACACCGGAGACAACGAGCACCGCGGTGACCGACGTCAACAGCATGATCAAGATCAGCTTCTTGGTAATTGGCAGGTTGGTAAAACTGCGCAAAGTCATACCCTAGACGCCCCCGCCGCCGAGCGCAGCGGCCAGCTGCAATAATTGCCCGCTGATGCTGAGGCCGGCCCGGTCACTCGCATCGGTATTGATCGCGAAGCGCACTTTATCGCGACGAATCGAGACTTTGACAATGCTGTTAGCGGCACCCGGTGTGCCGATCTCACCGAACGTCAATACCGGACTGTTCGCCACGGACTGTAGCCAGTCGACCGCCGTCTGACCTTCGTGTGGGCTGACGTACAAAACGTCACAACTTGCAGCGATATTCACGGCTTCCGGCATATGCAGAACGCGCACCGGCCGGCCGTGTATGGGCCTGTCGTCAAATTTCCGCAAAGCGTCAAACATCTTGTGATGGTCGAGAATACAAAACCGGATAGGCGACTCCCTGGATTCGAAGGCGGCCTCGGGCCAGGACACGAACTTGGCTATCTTGTGCATGACGGCGGCTTTGACGGCAACCTCGGCCGCAGTGTCGGCACGCACCTGCCCGTGCGCAAACAACAAGGCGAACGCCAAACCGAAGGCAATCCGATTCTTTGTCAGAATGTCCTTCATTAGGCTTTCGACCTGGGCGACCATTGACCAAACATGCTCAGAAGCTCCAGCGAAGCTCGATGTATCCCTCGGGCTCGATTCGCACAGGCGCCAGATCGACCAGTTCGGACATGAATTCCAGATGATCACCGGCGAACAGGTTGCGAGCGACAGCAGCCAGGCTCAATGTTGCGCTTGGCGACCAGGCGACCCGCACGTCGAGCGCCGAATAGGCGTCGACCTGTTGAGATTCCAGTTCATCCACCCAGCGTAACCACAGATCCACGGTGAGGTCTCGCACCAGGTCCATCGATGAACGCACCGAGAGCTGGTGATCCGGGCTGTCTTCAACGATCGCCAGTTCAGCCGCAGCGGCACCGCCGGACTCCACCGTGCGAAAGTAGGTATAGGCAGCCTGCAGGCGCCACCACTCGGTGACCGGTCTTGACAGCCATAACTCCGCCCCTAATGTCTTGCCGGCCGATCCGTTTTCAATAAACAGCGGCACCTCAACATGGGTAGCGCTTGCCAGACAGGACGGGTCAATCTGCAAAAATCCACCACCGGGCTGACAGATCGGTGCGCCGGGCTGCAAGCTGCGCAAATCATCGAAATCGTTGTAGAACATTGCAACGTCGAACACGAGGTCATCATCACGAAAGCGGTAACCGAACTCGTAGGCGGTTACTTCCTCCGGCTTCATGCCCTCGGTGCCGACGACGGTAACGACCGTGGGGACCGGTAACGGAAAGTCCGGCTGACCGGGTGGCCGTACGTCACTGACGATGCTTCCATCCTGCTCACCGCGTGAGGGCATTCGAACTGCGCGCGATGCCGCCCCCCACACGATGCTGCGTTCACTCAGTGGAGCGGAAAGTCGCACGCTCGGTTCGAATTCGACGCTCTTCTCACTGTAGCTGTTCT
>JAOTVR010000183.1 GCA_029863305.1 Gammaproteobacteria bacterium
GCTCGATGGCCTTCAGTGCAATGTCTGGCTCAGTCAATGCGATCGCGAGCCGGCTTGCGGTGTGCCAACCGGAATCGTAGCCGGGAAACTGCTGCGTCAGCTGATCACATTCGGCCGCAGCCTCGTGCAGTTTCCCTTTGCGCATAAGCCGCAAAACCCGCTGCTCGGCCTGCTGCGCCGCATTATCGGAGCGTTGATTCATGATGTCAGGCATCGTATACAAAAAAACCGGGCCGAGGCCCGGTTTTTTCTCTTCCTGTGACTCTTAGAAATTGTACTTTAACGCCAGGCCGATGGTCCTTGGGGTCGCAATGTACTGGCGCTGGTTATTGCCGTAGTAGTTCTCGAACACCCCGGTATCAGTACTCATGTACGCTGCCGGATAGTTGCCCGTCACCGCCTGTTCGTCACCGATATTCTTGATGTAGAGCGCGGCAGACCAGGCATCGTCATCGAGCGTGAGCGATGCATTCCACAAGGAGAAGCCCGGGAATTTGTCCTGTGTCGTGGTATCCGTTACAGAATTGATCGAATCCGACTGGTAGTAGCCGCTGACGCGAGTCGTCAGACCGAGCCCCCCACTCAGCTGGGCAATATGAGTAAGAGTGGCGCTGGCAACGTCTTCGGCAGTTCCCGGCAAACGGTGACCATCGGTCGAAATCACATTGCCGTACTGCGGTGCGATAAGGTCAGCCGTTAACTCTGCCTTTGCATGACCATAACCGAGGTTAAGTTCGAGATTGTCTGCGAGCAGAATCTGGGCCTCCAGTTCCACACCAATTGTCTCGGCCGATTCGCCGTTCTGGGCCATGAAGAATCCCCAATCCGCCGTTGCGGTATTGAGTTGCGGGTCCTGCCAGTCAACGTAGTAAATATCCGCGGTGTATCTCACCTTGGCCGTCGAACCCTTGATCCCGAGTTCGAAGTTCTGAACCGTATCGGCTCTGTAAGACTCGACCGATTCCGGGTTCGTCTCGGCGAAGAAGCTGAATGTCGGAATAGCATTGGAGCCACCGCGGCGGAATCCTTCCGAGAACGTGCCGTAGACCATCATGTCGTCCGACACGTCAAGGGCAACGTTGAGTTTCAACTGCACATCATCTTCCGACTGCGAAGGAAACTCGACAAACGGGATCGGCGTCGTGCCCTCGATCAGCGGAAAGTCCATTGCGGTGTCGTTTGCCAGTTCCGTGTCGAACCACCGCGCCCCGGCGGTAATGTGCCAGTTGTCAGCAACATGCCAGGTGACCTCACCGTAAAGCGCCAGGTCCGTGAAATTTTCCTCGCGAATGTACCAGAAGTCGATTTCATTGAGCGGCAGGCCGGTCCACCACTGGCCGAACGCAGGACACGTGGCACCTACGACCGGACAGGCGTTACCGTATTCGTTGAGGCCCAGAATGTAACTGAAGTTGTTTACTTCGCGGTCCTGGTCCATGTAGTAGGCACCAACGGTCCAGTCTACCGTGCTGTCAGCGTCAGAATTCGAAACGAGGCGAAACTCCTGGACCAACGCTTTTTCATCAAAGCCTGCCTCGACGTGCGCCACGGGGCGCGGGTTGCCGGTATACAGGATGTCAAACCAGTTGGCGAAGCCGCCGCGATCCGTCACCCACAGGCTCGTGTTGTCGCGCCAGCCATTACCTTCATGCTCGTACGAGGATGTGCTCGACGTCAGGGTCGCGAAACCGAGATCGAATTCCATGTCGAGGCTGACAAGCGTCGCCTCGCGCTCCGACGGTTCGAGCATCGTTGATCCGCTCTGGTCTTTGCCGTTGTAGGCGTTGCCGAAGAAGTCGGCGCCTTCCGTAATCGTTCGTCGCGCACCAATCTCGTCGTCTTGCCACTGCAAATTCAACTGAATATCGACGGTGTCGGATGGCTGGAACAGGAACGATGCACGCGCATACGTGATTTCGACATCGTCCGCGTCTTTCCTGGACGTATAGCAGGATCCGTTGAACGCGACTTCGGTCGGCGTCAGCGATGGGTCGGTAACGCCCACACACTGGCCCGCGTCATTCAGTACAACGGGATCGCCATTGTCGAGCTGGTACAAATTCACGTAGTCAATGACGCCATCATTCTGCACGGTACCGGCAGACAGCCGAAAAGCCGATGTATCGCTCATCGGCACGTTCAGCATGATGTCACCGCTGACATTGTTGCCGTCCGATCCCGACGTTTGCCCGTAACTCACGCCGACGCTGGCATCAAACGCGGTGGGATCGGGCCTGTTCATGATATAGCGGACCGTGCCACCGAGTGCGCCGGAGCCATACAACGTGCCTTGCGGCCCGCGAAGGACCTCCACGCGCTGGACGTCCTTGAGCAGGAAATTCGCGAACAGCGGCGTCTCGTCGACATACGTCGCCACGGTCGGCGCAGCCGACAGCGCAACATCGCCATTGACACCATTGTCGACATTCACGCCCCGTATGATCAGGCTGTTGACGTGTCCCGAATTGCGATAGCCACGGTCGATCACGGATACGCCGGATATGGTGCGCATCAACTCGGCAGTGTCGACGATGTTCTGCGCTTCGATATCCGTGCCCTGCACGGCCGAGATGTTGTACGGGATATCCTGAATCGTCTGCTCTCGTCTTGACGCTGTCACTATGATCTCTTCGAGCACACCGGCACCCGGTTCCGCGGATTGCCCCATCGCCATTGGCGACGTACCGGCCAGCGCAGCACCAATTCCTATAACGAGCGGTTTCCTGATGAATATTGTGGTCGTGTTCATGGTTCGTGTTTCCCCCTGCTCATCGGAGCAATTCTCAATGATCAAGCTTACTCAGGTATGCGCCCTGCCGTAGTGCCAGATACGCAAAATATGTTGGTCCAGTTGATACCTACTTGCCGTTTCCTCGCTCTGGCAACCGCAACTCCCCCAGCGACCTTAGCGCCGCGGAGTCGTAGCCCTCGGAATAAGGCGGAAACTCCACCCGGCTGTCGCGAAAGCTCTTGAGTGGTTGGCCCAGGTTGTGCCAGCCGTTTGCACGCACATCATGTAAATAATTAAGATCAAGCTTCAATGGCATGATTTCTTTGCCTTTTCCAGCTTGATGAATGACCTCTCCACCTGGCCCGGCAATACACGACTGGCCGACTCCGGCCGGCCCGGCCAGGTTGACGTCAAAGAAATACACCTGGTTCTGCGCGGCGTGGGCGCGAATCATCGCGATTTCGACATCACGATCGATGGTGCTGGTCAGACTGGGGTGCAGGATGATTTCGGCGCCCATCCAGGCCATGGTCCTGATCGTCTCGGGGAACCACATGTCGTAACAATTGGAAATACCAAACCGACCGATCTCCGGCACGTCGAAGACCACGCAGTCACTGCCCGGCGTGGTGCCCTCTTCGTAGGGCCTCCAGGGAAATTGCTTCCGATAACGAGCGACGACCTCGCCATCGGGATTGATGGTCGGCACGGTATTGTAGACATCGTCCCCGTCGGACTCGAATAAAGACCCCGGAATCAACCAGATACCGTAGCTTCGCGCGATATCGCAGAAGCGTTGTTCGGTTTGGCTTGGCAGCGGTTCGGCACGACTGCGGTCCAGTGTGCACGCAAGTTCAGGCAGAACGATCATTTGCAGCCAGGAGAACCGGCCCATGACCTTATCGATTTCGGCCAGTATCTGGTCCACGTTATCGGCGTTCGGCGCTTCGACCTGCAGCCCGGCTATCGAAAATGTTGACATATCCCACCCCTCTGGACG
>JAOTVR010000166.1 GCA_029863305.1 Gammaproteobacteria bacterium
GCCGATGCGACGACCCTGACCGAGGCCGGTTATGTGGGCGAAGACGTCGAAAACATCATCCAGAAGCTGCTGCAAAAGTGTGACTACGATGTCGAAAAGGCGCAGACGGGCATTGTGTATATCGACGAAATCGACAAGATTTCCCGTAAATCGGATAACCCGTCCATTACGCGTGACGTTTCCGGTGAGGGTGTGCAGCAGGCACTCCTGAAACTGATCGAAGGCACGATTGCATCCGTACCGCCGCAGGGCGGTCGCAAGCACCCGCAGCAGGAGTTCCTGCAGGTGGATACGGGCAATATCCTGTTTATCTGTGGCGGCGCATTTGCCGGTCTCGACAAGATCATTCTGAATCGTTCGTCCAAAAGTGGTATCGGCTTCGTTGCTGACATCAAGACCGAGGAGAACGAGCAAAGCATTGGCGAACTCCTGTACGAGGTCGAGCCGGAGGACCTGATCCGATATGGACTGATTCCCGAGTTCGTCGGCCGTTTGCCGGTTGTGGCAACGCTCGAAGAGCTTGATGAAGACGCGCTCGTGCAAATCCTCCTCGAACCAAAGAACGCGCTGACGAAGCAATACCGCAAGTTGTTCGATATGGAAGGCGTGGAACTCGAATTTCGCGACGATGCACTCACTGCCGTGGCCAAACGCGCTATGGAAAGAAAGACTGGCGCACGCGGGTTGCGTACGATTCTTGAAAACGTGCTGCTCGATACAATGTACGATCTGCCGTCATCGACGAATGCCAAGAAAGTGGTCGTGGATGAGGCTGTGGTCACGGGTGAGACCAAGCCCTACGTGATTTACGAGTCCGAAGAAACGCCGACCGTCAATCTCGAACAGCAACAGCCACCGCGGCCGACAGGTTCCGACGGGGCTTAAACCACGCAAATGAAAACGGGTCAGAGCCCGTTTTGGCAAAATGGCTCTGACCCCGGAATTCTGGTGCACAGATTTTTTGTTTTCGGCCGATACCCAGCTTGAATTTACATGATTCGGGCGCATGTCCGATCCCACTATCTGTTACGAGGTAATGCCTGGTGTCTGAACAAGATCTGATTGGCGAAGTAGAAACCGAGGACGAGTCTTCAGGTGTGCCGGTATTGCCTTTGCGCGATGTCGTCGTTTACCCGCATATGGTCATCCCGCTGTTCGTCGGTCGCGACAGATCGATCGTTGCGCTGGACAAGGCGATGGCTGCCGGCAAGCGCATCCTGCTGGTGGCGCAGAAAGCTGCGGATATGGATGACCCACAACCCGCTGATTTATATGAGGTTGGTACGCTTGCGACCATCCTGCAACTGCTCAAGCTGCCGGACGGCACGGTCAAGGTCCTGGTAGAGGGAAGTGAGCGCGCGCTGATCGATCGTATCAATGTTGGCGATCATTTCTCCGCCGAGATCACGCTGCTGGACGAAGAAGACCGGCACGACGAACGCGAGATAGACGTACTCGTGCGCTCGATCATCGCGCAGTTCGAGCAGTACGTGAAACTCAACAAGAAAGTGCCGCCCGAGATACTGACATCGCTATCCGGCATCGACGAACCGGGCCGCCTGGCGGACACCGTCGCCGCGCACATGGCGCTGAAGCTCTCCGAGAAGCAGCGCGTTCTCGAAATACAGGATATCAAATCCCGTCTCGAGCAGATCCTCGGCATCATCGAGGGCGAAATTGACGTACTGCACATCGAAAAACGCATTCGTGGCCGCGTCAAACAGCAAATGGAAAAGAGCCAGCGCGAGTACTACCTGAATGAGCAGATGAAGGCCATTCAGAAAGAGCTTGGCGAAATGGAAGACGCGCCCAACGAACTGGCTGATCTCGAGAACAAGATCGACAAGGCCGGCATGTCGAAAGAGGCCCGTGAAAAGGCAACCTCGGAACTGAACAAATTGAAGTTGATGTCGCCGATGTCGGCCGAAGCGACCGTGGTGCGCAACTACATCGACTGGTTACTGAAAGCTCCGTGGAAAAAGCGCAGCAAGGTACTCAAAGATCTCAAACGTGCCGAGGAGGTTCTCGAGGAGGATCACTACGGGCTCGAGAAGGTCAAGGAACGCATTCTCGAGTATCTCGCGGTACAGCAGCGCGTGCGGCGTCTCAAAGGGCCGATCCTGTGCCTCGTCGGTCCGCCGGGTGTCGGCAAGACCTCACTGGGGCAGAGCATCGCGCGCTCGACAAATCGCAAGTTCGTGCGCATGTCATTGGGCGGCGTACGCGACGAGGCGGAGATTCGCGGACACCGCCGTACTTATATCGGCTCGATGCCGGGTAAGATCATTCAGAACCTCGGCAAGACCGGCGTGCGCAATCCGCTGTTCCTGCTCGACGAGGTCGACAAGATGGCCATGGATTTCCGTGGCGATCCGTCATCGGCATTGCTCGAAGTACTCGACCCGGAGCAGAACTCCACGTTCCAGGACCACTACCTCGAGGTCGACTTTGATCTGTCGGATGTCATGTTTGTCTGCACGGCAAACAGCCTGAACATCCCGGCGCCGCTGCTCGATCGTATGGAAGTCATTCGCATTCCGGGTTACACGGAAGACGAGAAACTCAACATTGCGACGCGTTACCTGATTCCGAAACAGATGAGGGAAAACGGGCTCAAGAAACAGGAGCTGCATATTTCCAACAGCGCTGTACTCGACATCATCCAGCATTACACGCGTGAGTCCGGCGTCCGCAACCTCGAGCGCGAGATCTCGAAGATCTGCCGCAAGGTCGTGAAATCGCTGCTCCTGAAACCGCGCGACAGTCGTGTCTCGGTCGCGCCGAAAAGCATCGAAAAATTCCTCGGTGTGCGTCGTTTTCGCTACGGCAAAGTCGAGGGCAACGATCAGGTTGGCCAGGTCACCGGCCTGGCCTGGACAGAGGTCGGTGGCGAGTTGCTGACGATCGAGGCGGCCGTGGTTCCTGGCAAGGGCAAGCAGACGTATACGGGCCAACTGGGCGATGTCATGACCGAATCGATCCAGGCGGCGATGACCGTCGTACGCAGCCGCGCCGGTGTTCTGGGCATCGACGAGGACTTTCACCAGAAGCTCGACGTGCACATTCACGTGCCGGAAGGGGCCACTCCGAAGGACGGTCCGAGTGCGGGAGTTGGCATGTGTACTTCGCTGGTGTCGGCATTAACCGACATCCCTGTAAAGAGCGAAGTGGCCATGACCGGCGAGATCACATTGCGCGGCGAAGTGCTGCCCATCGGGGGCCTCAAGGAGAAGCTGTTGGCGGCCCACCGGGGTGGCATCAGTACCGTGTTGATACCGCAGGAGAATGAGAAGGATCTGGCGGAAATACCGAAGAACATCAAGGACAAGCTGTCGATAGTTCCAGTGAAATGGATTGACGAGGTTCTCGAGCATGCGCTGCAGCATATGCCCATGCCGGAGGCATCAAAAGGCGACGATAAGGCCGAGACAAAATCGCCTGAGAAAGACCCGAAATCCGAGGATATGGTCCGCCCCCACTAGACGCTGAAACCCGCGTGGTTAAAGGAAATTTGACGGTGTTTTTGCTGCTTGGTATAAGCATCGCAGCCGCGCGTGGGTGCACGGAGCCTCGTACGGCGATTCAGCGGATTGCGACTCTTGGGGGAGCTCGCTGGATTGATCGAAATTATCTTTAATCAATCTGCAAGGGTGAAAGCATGAATAAGGGTGAATTGGTAGATGCAGTTGCAAGCTCGGCAGGACTGTCGCGCGCTGATGCAACAAAAGCGGTAGATGGAGTGCTGGACGCTATTCAGGGCACACTCGCGAGCGGCGGATCCGTATCGTTGGTTGGCTTCGGAACCTTCACTGTGAAGGCGCGCGCAGCACGTATGGGACGTAACCCGAGAACCGGCGAAGCGATTCAAATCGCGGCGAGCAATGTTCCGGGATTCAAGGCTGGCAAAGGCCTGAAGGATGCCGTAAACTAGCGCGCCGCTCGACCCAGGGGGCCGAGCATGTTGATCGCAGGAGCCCGTCGTACGGGCGCGTTATCGGATGGTTTGACGATCCGGGATGGCTGTTACAGGCCGCTTCTGCGTCGATTATCGGGTGCTTAGCTCAGCTGGTAGAGCATCGCCCTTACAAGGCGAGGGTCGGCGGTTCGATCCCGTCAGCACCCACCAGGGTTTGGAGTGGTAGTTCAGCTGGTTAGAATACCGGCCTGTCACGCCGGGGGTCGCGGGTTCGAGTCCCGTCCACTCCGCCAACGAAAAATGCCCGCCCCGTCAGGGGCGGGCTTTTTTTTTGTGCTGCGGGTCAGAGCCGTTTTGCCCAACAGGGCTCCGCCCCTTTCCTGCTGACCGGTTTCTATTGGCCTTAGCCGTTCGCTAACGTAGAATCCTCCGCCACTGAAAAGGCACTGAAGACTCACACATGCTGACGAAAATTCGCGAAAAATTCACCGGTGGCATTGCCATCGCGATCCTTGCCCTGATTGGCATTCCATTCCTGTTCTTTGGTGTCAACAGATCCAATTTCGTGAGCCAGCAATTCGCAGCGACGGTCGACGGCAGCGAGATAAGCGCCGGCCAGTTCGAGCAGGCCTACCGGAATCAGCTGGAACGCAATCCCACCTGGGCGCAATTGCCCGAGCAGTATCGCCAGCAAATTCGCCAGGGTGTTCTCGATTCCCTTATTCGCGACCGCCTTGTCGATCTGCACCTGGCCGACGCCGGCTACCAGATTGCCGATGAGTCACTGACGGCCCAGATACAACGCATTCCGGAATTTCAGGTCGACGGGGTATTCGATATGGAGACCTACCGCTCGGTTCTGCTGCAGAACGGATTGGAGCCCACGCAGTTCGAGGTGAGCCAGCGCCGCGCGTTACGGCAGGATCAATTACGCCGCGCGGTGGGCGGCACAGCGCTGGTGACACCCGCCGAGTACCGCCGCTACCTGAATCTGATCGCCGAACAGCGACTCGTGTCGCTGGCGACCTTCGATCTCGGCGGTGTGGCGGAAGAGGTCGAAGTGACCGACGAGATGATCGCAGCCTATTACGAGGAAAACGACACGCTGTTCCTCACTGAGGAAAGTGTCGACCTGGAGTTCATCGAAATACGACGCGACGCGATTGCCGCAACGGTCGACGTCAGCGAAGACGCGTTGCTCGAGTACTACGAGGACAACAAGGATCGTTATCTGCAGGATGAGCAGCGCCAGGCGCGCCATATCCTGGTGCTGTTCAACGACGACGAGGACGCGGCCGAAGCGAAGGCGCAAGGACTCTACGATCGCGCGCTGGCCGGTGAGTCATTCGAATCGCTCGCGGAGGAAAACTCCGATGACGGTGGAACGGCG
>JAOTVR010000167.1 GCA_029863305.1 Gammaproteobacteria bacterium
TCGAATCTCTCCGGGCGCGCCATTTTTTTCAGTGTAGGGTCTCAAGACCCCGGTGACACGTCAGCTCGAGATTTTTCGATTAGACGTTCATACGGGGTCCGGTCCTGCAATGCCCCGTGAGGGCGATGATAGTTGTAGTAGTCCTCCCATTCACGCAGTTTGTCATTGAACAAGTGGATATTGTCCGAGATGCCGTTCTGATCGAGCATCTGGTAGAACTCCTGCTCGTCAATCCGGTGTGATCGCTCTACCTTGCCGTTCAGGTGTGGCGACGCTGGTCTGATGTAGACATGCCGGATATCCAGTGACTCTGCATGCCAATGGAAGCGAGACTGGAACTCGGCACCATTGTCCGTTTGCAGTGCGAGGATCCGGAACGGGAGTCGCTTTCGAACCTCGTCAAGGAAGCGGATGGCCATACGCTGATTGCACCGATCGTAGACCTTCAGGACTCGGATCCGCGTGCAGTCATCGATAGCAGTGAACTGATAGAGTCGTTTGCGCGTGCCAGGAATGCGCTCAAGAAACTTCACGTCCATTTGCAGGCGGTGGCCGGGCTGCGCTTTCTCATAGCGCTTCCAGCGCTTCTTGTGTGGCCGATGCTTCTGATTGGCCGGTAGCCGGCCCATGTCGTGCCTGACCAGAATGCGATGCACGGAGGAACGCACGATTTCCACCTGGTGAAAGCGTTGCAGGTAGGCAGCGATTCTGTAGGCGCCAAAGTGATAGTTCTGGCGCAGGTACAGTATTTTGCGGACAACTGCGGGTGACGTGGCTCTGGGTGAGCGCTGCGGTGCTCTGGATCGATCGGCAAGACCTGCTACACCATGTTCCTTATAGCGCTTTTTCCAGCGATAAAACGCGGTACGCGAAATCCCAAAGTACCGGCAGGTCTGCGCTACGTATCGAGGTTCTTCCTCTGCATGTTTGAGGATCCTCAGTCGCCAGGCCACGAGCCTTGCTTGTTCTGCTTTTGTCATGCTGCTCTCCCTCAAAAGGATCTAGAGTAAAGAGCTGAACGTGTCACGTATCTGTTGAGATTTCACAAAAGAGGCCCCAGTGGGGCCTCTTTTTGTTTACCTGGTGTGTCCCGCCCAAGGAGGCGGACGTTGTTCGACCAATCGCGATAGCGATTGGCGACGAGCGGCGAAGCCGCGAGCCCGAAGGATCAAAACAGCCCCAGGGCTGTTTTGATCAATCCTGTCGGGCGCGCCACTTACATCAGTTTTCGCACTTCGGCTGCAATCGAGGCATCGATTCGTTCGAGTCCGGCCTCAATCTTGCTTTGAAAGGGCGCTGCCCTTTTGGCGGCTGCACGGAGTGCGACAGAAATATCCGCCGGTCGCAAATCGAGTAGTGCTTCAAAAACCTGTTCAGCCTGACTCAGATCTTTTCGAATCTTGCCGGCGGAGCCACTGCTTCGTTTCTGGCTGACCGCGCACTTGTGGATCGCAAATCTTCCGGGTGCAGGAACGTTGATCATGATGCCGTGCCCGTACAAGAGTACAGCCGGTTGAATGTCCTCGAGCAAGTAGTCCAGGTGCCGCAACGGGGTTGCATATGTCCCAAACTGTTCCAGCTTTACCGGTCGAGTCGTTTCCCTGCCGCGCATCGGCGCCAGCACATCCACGCGAAAGTCTCGATTACGAATTCGAAACGACGTGGACGGCTGTTTCGGATTCAGTGTCGGTACTTCGATGAAGCCGAGTCCGCTGTCCAGAATCAGCTGCCCCAAGTTCACGGGCATCTTCGGTCTTGGCACTGCAAGCAGATACCGGTTGTCCATCGCGATATCGACATCCTGGGTTCCGATATCGCTTTGCCACGCAACTCCGAGCATGTTCGAGTAGGCCCTGAAAGCGAGCGTGCCGACCAGCGCGGCTCCTGCGAGGAACACGCCGTTTCGTTCGAGCAATGCCAGGATCTTGCCTTCATCCTTGCTCAAGGCTGACATTCCACCGCCTATGAGCATATTGACCAGACGGGTTCTCAGAACGCGATCATCGACGTTGGATTGCCAGAGTGTCTTCTCGTTCTCGATTCGGTCCAGAAGCTCAGTGGATTCCTCGCCGAGATAATGTTCGCGTCGTGTCTTGCCGATGCTTATATAGAGATACCAGTATCGTTTGCCATTGATCATCTTGGATTTGAAAGACAAATTCGAACCGCCGGATACCGGCTGGACGCAGTTCTGCATCAGCTCGCTGTACTGCACCATCAGGCTGTTAGGGAGTCGTTCGACCATAGTTGTACGCGCCTTTTATACCGCAACAACACAGAGTAGCGGTATATCTATAAGTGTCTGTATATCAGCAGGAAAAAGGGCCAGTCTTTTGGTTTTTCCTATCCAGATGAACGGAATTGTCGCATAGTTTATACCGCAGAACAACAATTTCGCGGTATAACTCTGAACAGTAACTCGTCATCACTCAAGAAGCGAGTACCGCCCTCCGAATGCAGGGGTGTTTTATACATGGGGGAATACGTCTAGAACGCCTCGCCGACAAAAATGTGAATCGCGTCGCTATCGGTCGACCGGGCGTAATCGAGCCGCAAGTTGATGCGTTTTTCCTTGAGGACAGTAAACCGTAGGCCGGCGCCGTAACTGGGGATCGCTTCTCGCTCGCGAATTCCATTGAACGACTTACCGACGTAACCAGCACCCGAAAAGCTGCGCAATTTTACTGTACATGCGTCCCAGAGCGGCGATGTGCCGCCACGTTGACAGCTCTGCAATTCCCAGGCAAGGACTACCGATTCCGTCAATAGACGATAGGACCGAAAGGCGGCAGCGTAAGACTGATCGGTCTGACCACTTTTGTCACCCGTTTTCTCGGGCCCCCTTCCTCCCGATCTTGCGGACATTACGAATTGACGCCCGCTGATTTCGAGGCGTAATCATGGGCGATGGTCGAAGCTGGAGGTGGCCGGTCATGCATTCGATATTCAATCCAAAACATCTCATACGCGCGTTGATCGTCGCGGTCGCGTTGGCACAAGGGGCGCTGGCGCTTGATAAGATTCCGCAGTACCAGATCGTAGACATCGGCGGCATGATTCGCGATGCCTATCCCACAGCCGGGATCAGCTCGGGCTGGGCCGTGAATGAATCCGGGGACGTCGTGGGTGCGGCCCTGATCGACAGTGAGTTCCATGCCTTTGTCTACAGCGAGGATTGGGGTCTGGTGATCCTGCCGCCGCTGCCAGGCTGGACCAACCACATCGCTCAGGACGTTTCGGATCGCGATGCGGAGGGCATCGTACTGATCGTCGGCGGCGCCGGACAAACAACTCAGTTATCCAACTCCGATCCGGGCCACTCTGTAATGTGGCGTTACGACACTGCGCAGGGCCTCGCCGAAATAGTGGATGTCGGGCACCTCCCGGGTAATGGCGTGAGCGAGCTGACCGCGGTGAACAACAACGGTCTGGCCGTGGGCTATTCAAGGGTGGGGCTCACTTCGGGTTTCTACGAGCCGATGGTGTACGAAGCAGCCACCGGAATTCTGCATCCGCTGGCGCTATCCAGCGCGCCGGTGGACATCAACGATGCGGACCAGGTACTCGCCGGGACGATCCGCGCCCAGCTGAGCAAGGATCCCGGTACCGGCGTCATCAGTGTCAGCAGCACCTTCGACCTGAGCATGGAGCCAGGCGAGCGGGTGCCTGGTGTCACCTCCGCCCTCAACAATCTCGGATGGGTGTCGGGCACCGCCTATATGGGGTACACCATCGGCGGTCGCGCGCAGCTCGGTGCCGCGCTCTACGACAATGTCAGCTGGGAGATCGTGTGGTCTGCCAGTTCTGTCAACAGGGCTGAGGGTCTCAATCTCCATGGGGACGTGGTGGGCCAGCACGGCCCAAGGTCGGCAACCAAGGCAGCGCTGTACATTCGCGCCCTGGACCAGGTCGTCATGCTCGAGGAATTGACCGATCCGCCGACTCGCTGGATGTCGGCCAGGGACATCAACGACGCTGGCTGGGTCACCGGTGGCCTTGCCGGCGCGGTGCTGTGGAAGCGCATCGGCGACCTGCCGGTGCCCACCGCACCGGCCAACCTGACGGCCGTGCCACATGAGCCGCACTGGGTCCACCCGTGGAACGCGATCACCGTGTCGTGGACCGACACCAGCAACCTGGATAGCGGATTTTTCCTGGAGCGCCGCGTGGCCGGCACATCGTCCTGGTCCGAGATCCTCAGCAACGTCAACATCACGAGCTATTGGGACTCGGACGTCGGGTTGGGCGTCACCTACGAGTATCGGGTGCGCGGTCGGGGGCTCGCCGGCTTCTCCGAATATTCGAATATCGCCTCGGCCACTGCTCCGTCGACGCCGGCGGATACGGAACCTCCCAGCGTCGCCATCACGGAGCCCGGCGATGGGGCACAAGTCTCGGGTCGGGTCTCGATCCGAGCCGTGGCGAGCGACAATGTCGCCGTTACTGACATGTCGATCACGTTTTCGGGTCCCTCCGGGTATTTAGGCATCTGCAGCGGGGCCAACGTCACGGTTCTGAACTGCACCTGGAACACCAAGAGGATCCGCACCGGTGTGTACACATTGACCGCGACCGCTTCCGACGCTTTGGGCAATGGCTCCAACGCGAGGATTTCCGTCGAGCTGGTTGACTCAGGCGGAGGCGGCGGCGGCGGAGGTGGTTGCCACCCGAAGAAAGGTTGTTTAAGGGATTCGTCGCGCCAATAAAGTAAGGGGTCGGCAGTTGCGGTCATTGAGGTCATCCAGTGGGCTGTCGCGATAGCGGCCGTAGATTCTGTAGCCGGCCATCCGGGAGATACCGAACTCGCAGCTGGGTCGCCATTTGGCCATCCAGACTTGCGCGCTGGCCATACCGAATAAACCAGCTATAAACGTGGCGTCCAACCCGGATATTGCGGATTAGCCACGGCTGGTGCTCCCTGATGAAAAACGCCCCCGGCGAGCGGGGGCGAGTCGGGTCTGGGAACTCGAAAGAATCTATTCGGGGTCGACCCAGTTGTTGATCGACATCGTTGCGGTCGAGGCGGTCCCGGCAAAACCGTCGGTCCAGAGATAGCCGTCCGTCCAGAGATAGCCGTCCGTCCAGAGATAGCCATCGGTCCAGAGATAGCCGTTGGTGCCGATGCTGCCATCGGTCCAAAGGTAGGCGTCCGTCCAGAGGTAACCGTCCGTCCAGAGGTAAC
>JAOTVR010000071.1 GCA_029863305.1 Gammaproteobacteria bacterium
TCTCTGTGAGGTTTTTCCTGTTTTTCCTGCGCCATGTCCGGAAATTCGTTGCTGCTGAGCTTCGGCAATAGTAGCTTGCAAATACCATCAAGGCCGCCATTTCTGTAATCACCCCTGTGCAAAGGATGTGAAAAATGACTGCGCTCCGGTTTGTCTGCTTTGCTTTTCTCTTCATATCGTTTTTCACGGGCTGCAAGTCGACACATTACGAGATCGAGATGCGCCCGGACGGCGATGCCCTGCAGCGAAAAGCCTCGATGTGGTCGGAGGACAGCGACGACAAAGGCGAACCTTACTTCATCGAGTTCGCGGAAGAAGAGCTCGAGGCAGTTGCAGGAATATACGGCGCGAAGGTGCCGTCGGAGCTCGCGGCGAGGCATGAGTTCGAGGGCAGGTTCAGTGGCGAGTTGCCCGGGGAGTTCGGGAGCAGCGGGTGGTATGTGCATGGGGAGACGTCGATGGGCTCGCTGTTCGCTTATTTCGAACGCTTTGGTGACGACCGAATAGCCATCGACCTTCGCTCCCGCGAAGTAGCAACCCATCGGACCGTTGATCTGTTGATCGCCTGGCTCGAGTCCGAATTTGGCGAAGATCCGGACTTTCCGAAATTTCGCGATTTCATGGATACCGTTGTCCGCGAAGACCTGTGGAACATCGTCCTGTATTCGTGGGGATATGACCTGTTCGGATACGCGATGGAGCCGCAACCCTCGAAGCGCGCCGAGGATCGCATTCTTATGGACCTGGCCATTCGAAATTTTGGCTACCTGGCAGAACACGATTACTTCGACCCGCTGCAGATACCTCAATATGTATCGGCATCCGGAGAGTCCGGCGGTGACCAGGCGGTACTGACATTGATCGCACGCTCGCTGGCGGCAAAAGCCGGCGTGCCCGCGGATGAGCCCTTACCCGCGCCGCTTGCGGCAATGGCCGACGATTTTGACGAGCTGATGTACTCGCTCGACGAGTTTTCTCGCGAGAGCGATACGGTTCGGCAGATGCTCGAAGAGTGGAACAGCTCTGGCGACAACCCGGTAGAACTCGAGGACAGTGGTGATTCGGTGCTCGAGCAACTGATAACCGCGGCGGTCATGCCCGAGTTCGACTTGTTCGGTACAGGTGGCGACAGTTTGCGAGTGACGTTGCATGTTCCTGTCGAGCCAATTGCGAGCAACGGCCAATGGGATGCGCAGGGTACGTTGAGGTGGTCACGTGTTATCAAGGGCAGAGCCGATGTCGGCGAGAATCTGCCCGACATGTTGTATGCCACCTGGAGTGAACCGGCGACATCCTTTCAGCTCGAGCACTTCGGTCAGGTGGTCCTGCAACACGACAACCTGGCCGACTATTGGTTTTGGCGCACGGAATTAAGCAGCGCGCACGCTGACGAGTGGGACGCATTCGTTACCACACTGACGCCCGGCCCCGGACTAAGAACGACCTTGCTGCAGTACTGTATGACGGGCGACGAAGAACAATGCGCGAAAGCCCGCGAAATGGACGACTCATACTACGACATCGTGGATGCCATCATCCGCCGGCTGGACTCCGAGCCCGATCGGCCAGAGAAACGTCACCGGACAAGCGGCATGATCGGCTAGAAGACTGCCTCCGGCGCGCCGGATTCGTGACGTGAACGGTCTCTTATGATCATTATGTTGCATCTCCGTTGCAACCAACTCCCTGCTGTGAAACGCTCCATCCGACGATGAAAAAGGCACCGCGCTCGAAAGGGCGCTTCGCAAAGCCACCGGTCTACGGTTTTTAACTACGACAGCGGGGACACCATCATGAGCTTCATGCTTGGCATTACGCCTTGGCCAGTTGCGTCGGCAATACTCTGGATCATTCTGATCGTTGCCGCGCTGTACCTGATACGCAATACCGCCCACAACACGATCAAGGCCGCGGCGCAGGGTTTGCACCGCAGTTTCAAGGTGGCGGCCAAAGCCGTGACGCGTTCCGAAAAAAAGCTCGAGGCACGCAATCGCGATGTGCTGCTGGCGGCTGGTCGCGAGGCCAAGGAGCGCATTCTCGAGCGCGAATTCGATCGCATCAACGAGACCGTGCGCAAGGATCTCGCCAATTATTCGGCGTTGCACCGATCCTTGAGCGAGTCCATCGGGCGCATAGAGAAAGACCACCAGGAAGCGGTCGATGTACCGCCGGACCCGCCGGGCTGGGTCAAGGCGGTCGAAGCCGTGGCCAAGATGAACGCGCAGGAAGACCGCTACAGTGTGGGCAATATCCTGAGTGATATTCACAAGTCTCTGATCAAGGCGCACAAAGAAGCGATGAGTGCGTATCACGAGGCAAGCGCCAGGCGTCACAAGTTGCTGCGCCACATGCGGCCCGACTGGCGCAGGATTCAGCAAAAGCTGACGCAGGTCGGCAAGAGCGTCGACAGCCTCCTTGGCCGTTCCGTTACGATCGACCGGCTGATGCAGGAGTACGAGGACATCGTGCACGGTCAGGACAGGGCGATCTCGGTGCTGTCCTCCTCCTCGCTCGTCAATTTCTTCGTTTCGGCGTTTGTGCTGTGTATTGCGATCGGTGGTGCAACGATAAACTTCTCGCTGATCGCACGCCCCATGGCGGAAATGGTCGGCGGCACGAGCCTGATCGGTAACTTCCGTACGGCGGACATCGCCGCACTGGTCATCATCCTCGTGGAAATTTCGATGGGACTGTTCCTGATGGAGTCGCTGCGAATTACGCGGTTGTTCCCGGTGATCGGCGCCTTACCGGACAAGACACGGGTGCGCATGATCTGGATTACATTCACTATCCTGTTCCTGCTGGCAAGCGTCGAGGCGGGTCTCGCTTATATGCGTGAAGTTCTGCTGCACGATGAGCTGGCAACGAGCGCCCTGTTACGTGGCGATGTCGGCGCCACGGCGACCGGCGAGTACATGTGGATTACCACCGCTGCGCAGATGGGTATGGGCTTCATCCTGCCATTTGCGCTGACCTTCGTTGCGATACCGCTCGAAACCTTCGTGCATTCGCTGCGCACAGTCGTCGGATTGATCGCGATCTCGTTCCTGCGTGCACTGTCACTGATGTTGCGCTTGCTGGGTAACGTGTTTCTGTATCTCGGCATTCTCCTGAAGCAGATCTACGACATACCGCTGTTCGTGCCGTTGTGGCTCGAGGAGCGCATGGCAAGAAGCGCCGATGACGATGCAGTGCTGGGGAGGGTGGGACGATGAAAAATGGATGCCTTATCGCATTATGCGTGCTGCTGGCTGCATGCAGCAGCGAAACAGCGCCGAGGAACACAGGCGTTTACATGCTGCTCGACACGTCCGGTACGTACAACGAGGAACTCAACAAAGCCGAGCAGATCATCCGCTATACGCTGTCGAAGCTGGATGCAACGGACTCGTTTGCCGTGGCCCGAATCGACACGGGCAGCTTCAGCGAAAAAGACATCGTTGCCAAGGCCTCGTTCGACGACCGGCCGAGCGCGGTCAACCGCCAGAAGCGTTTGTTCGCGCAGCAAGTCAGCGAGTTCGTGGATACCGCCGACCCGTCACCGTATACCGATATCACGGGAGGCTTGTTGCAGGCCGTGGAGTTTCTTAACGAGAAAGGCACCGGCAACAAGACCATTCTGATTTTCTCCGACCTCAAGGAAGATCTTGAAGCGGGCTATGTCCGGGACATCGATGTCGAGCTCGAAGGCTTCGAGGTCATCGCACTCAATGTCACCAAATTACGCTCCGACAATATCGATCCGCGAGAGTACCTGGGCCGACTCGAGGAGTGGCAGGGCAGGGTCGAGAAGACGGGTGGCCGGTGGCGGGTAATCAACGATCTGGATGGTCTGGACGGCCTGTTGTAGGCAAGACGGGAACCGTGGCCGTTCGCCGGCCATGTGCATCCTTATCGATAGAAGATGTGATTGCCGATTCGCGCGGTGCGCGTTCGCGGTCGCTTCCAGGGCACGCCGATTGCGGTGCTGTGGTAGAACAACGCCTGGCCGGTGGGATCCGGTGGTGGGTCGACGAGTAACTCGGCCGCAATGACGCGCGCCTGTATCCAGCTGTCCCGATCTCGTGGCCTGTCGCTCTTGCCGTCACACCACCATGAAAACTGGCACGGTGGTTTCTCTCCTCCCTGGTAGATGACCGCGCAGGGCGTCGCGGGAAAATGTTTGCTTCGCGCGCGGTTCAAAATCGTCCATCCCACTGCGACCATACCGCGGCGGGTTTCTCCCCGCGCTTCCCAGTACAACGCGAGCGCAAGGCAACGGTGTTCGTCTTGCAGGCTGCCGGCCTGCGCCTCGTGCGCGGGCAACGACAACATGAGAACAAGCAATCCCCACAATTTCAGGCGTCCATGCAATGTACCGACCCCGCTTCAGGCAGGCCTGCATTTTCCTGTAAGCGACGTGAATGCGTGCTGAACAGCAACCGGCAACAGGTGTTTCACCTGTTGATCCGAGCTTGTCGAAGATTATGTCCTGCGCGTACAAACTCGCCTTTGCGAAGCCGCGGCGCGTGATAAACTGGCCCGCGGAATACCCGCATTATGGAATCTCGGCCACGCTGAACGCCTCATTGGCGCAATAATAAAGTTTATAAGAAGAACCAGATACACGCATGCAAGCACACGATTCCACACTTGGCAGCAAGGCGTTCGGGGAGCATGCCGAAGACGGTCTCGTCGTAGCCTATCAGTCGCATCAGGATGCACTGCGATTCTTGTCATCAGCCCTTGGCCGGGCGAACGGAACGGCTCTGCTGCAAGGGCCTCCGGGCTCGGGCAAAACCACTATTCTCACTGAGCAGCATGACTGGTCGGTGCGTGATGCTGCTGTCGCGCTTGTCGACGGTGTTCGTCTGGCGCCGCGACGGCTGCTTACCGGCATGCTGTCCCAATTCGGCATTACCACGACCTCGGAGCACGACGAGCAGTTGCTGCAGCAGCTCAATCACTTCGTCGTACAGCAGACGCGCACCGCAATACCGCCCGTGTTGTTCGTCGACAATGCCGATCGTGCCACGCCGAGTGCCCTGCGACTCATAAACTGGCTCGCGGCGCTGGAATCTCACGGCGAATACGCACTTCGAATTGTCCTGACCGGCAAGGAGCGTCTGTCGATACTCGTGCGTCACGACAGCATGCGTAACCTGGCTCGACGTCATCCTGCGGTGTATTCGCTCAACCCGATGACGGCACAGGAAGTGATGATCTATTTGCGTACGCGCCTGATCGCGGCAGGCGGCGAGCGTAGCGAAAAAGTTTTCCCGATCGACGCCTGCGAGAAGCTGCATGAATTGTCGGGCGGCTGGCCCGGTTCGCTGAACAAGCGCGCGATCGAGGTGCTGGAACGTATCGCCGAACTCAAGTCGGCGAAGCCGGTGCCACGCATTATCGTTTCTCGCGACGGCGAAACCATCGCGGAGTATGAGCTGACCGAGCCGAAATATGTGATCGGGCGCACCGAGCTGGCCGACATCGTCATCGAGGACAGCTATGTCAGCAAGACGCACGCCATGTTGCAGGTGTATGCCAACGCTATCGTCCTGATCGACCTGAACAGCACCAATGGCACCACGGTCAATTCCACGATCGTGCCGAAGACCATCCTCAGGAATAACGACATCATCTCGCTCGGCCGGCATCGGCTCAAGATAGAGAACGTGCCCGCACTCAGCGCCGAGATGGACGAGAAGATCAGGGCATCGGATACGATGACGATGCGAAACCTCGCCGACCTGCGCCGCTCGCGTGCCCGGCGCATCGTTACTGCACTAAAACACCAGTAGTGCGTTGCACTGCCGGATTGCCCGACGTCTTTTCTGGTTAGTCGGACTGCGTCAACACCGCAGCCACTCGTTTCCTGTCCAGCCAGAACGCGACGGCGGCGAATACGAAATAGGCCGCGAGCGCCACTTGCAGACTTGTCTTACTACCGGGGTGTTCTTTTGGTGTTTGTCACCGTGTAGGCTGCAGGGTGACAGAAGGGGCGAGTAGTATCCACCACGAGGATTATCGGAGGTAGAACAATGAAGCTGCGTTACAGGATCGCAAGCGGTGTCCTGATCGTTCTGGCCCTGGCAACCACGGCTCTGGCGCTTGTTCTTAGCCACAACTCGGCCTGCGAACCGGCCCCGGCCGTTTCCGGCGGGACCGAGAACATGAAAGCCATTGTGCATCGTTGCTACGGTTCGCCCGATGTCCTGCAATTTGAAGACGTCGAAAAACCGATGCCGGGCGACAACGAGGTCCTGGTTGAAGTCGCTGCGGCCGCCGTTAATCCGCTCGACTGGCACTTCGTGCGCGGCACGCCCTATTTCCTGCGCTTGCTGACCGGCCTGGGCGCGCCCGATGCTACAAGCCTGGGAGTGGATTTCGCGGGCACGGTCGTAGCGGTTGGCCGCGACGTCAAGCGCTTCAAGCCGGGCGATGAGGTTTTTGGTGGCGGCGATGGCGCGTTCGCTGAGTATGTGACCGTTGCTGAGGACGGGGCGCTGGCGATGAAACCCGCGGATGTGTCGTTCGGGCAAGCGGCATCTGTGCCGATCGCGGGGGTCACCGCCCTGCAGGCGCTTCGCGACATCGGCAAATTGAAACCGGGGCAAAAAGTCCTGATCAATGGCGCGTCCGGTGGCGTGGGCACCTTCGCCGTGCAGCTTGCCAAGTCGTTCGGCGCAGAGGTGAGCGGCGTCTGCAGTACCCGCAATGTGGACATGGTTCGCTCTATCGGCGCAGACCACGTCTTCGACTATAAGCAAGAGGACTACACCGAAAGCGGACAACAGTTTGACGTGATCGTCGACATGATCGGCAATCATTCGCTGTTGAAGAACAGGCGGGTTCTCAAACCCGACGGCATCTTCGTCATCGTGGGGGGCGCAAAGGGAAATTGGCTCGGGCCTGTGATGGGGCCGATCAAGGCGTTCATGTTGTCACCGTTCGTCGATCAGGAGTTCGTCATGATCCTGGCAGAGTTGCGTCAAAGTGACCTCAACACACTAGCTGATCTCATGCAGGCCGGTACAGTGACGCCCGTCATCGACAGTCGCTACCGGCTCAGCGAAGTCCCCGATGCGATCCGCCATTCGGAGGAAGGACACGCGCGCGGAAAAATCATCATCGATGTGCAATGAGCGTGTAACCGTTGCTGAACCTTGAAACAGCCATTCGTCGCATTGTCAATGCCGACATCACTCGTGAATCAGCACGACCCGGCACCCCAGCTCCTGCAATTCCGTGAACAGCGGCTGGTCGGCCAGGACGGCGGGCGCGATAACGATGCACTCGCCGTCCACCACGAGGTCGCGGATGCGTTTCTGATCTGTTTCCGGCAGTACTTCGAACGCCAGCTCGTGTTTCGCCTCGCTGGCCAGTTGCTGCAGTTGTCGCTGTGCGCGATCGATGACCGCTCTGTGCACTTCGATCGCGCGCTGCAGGGTGAAGTCGGCATCCACGCCGCTGACGCGTGATATCTCGCGGGTAAAGGGCAGGCTTGCGGCGCGATGCCAGCGCTCGTCTTCGATGAATACGGCGTGCAGCTCCGCTCGTGTTTCCTCGACGAACTGCAATGCTTCGCCCCAGATCCGATGTACCGGCGCGAGTTCGGTGATCGCAATGACAACGCGGTCTATGCGCGGCTGCTCACTTTTTTTCATCGCCTTTCGAGCCCTCTGCGAATGTCTTGCGCAGCCCCGCGTAGCGGATCAACTGTTTTTCGACTCGAGCGTTTACCGAATCCTCGGGAAACTCGCCGGCGTCGTCGCGCTGGCCTGCCTCGACGCCCGTTAACAAGGTCAGCGCCTCGTCGACTCTCTTTACGGCGAAGATGTTGAATTGCTCGCGCTCAACGGCTGCGACGACATCTTCGCGCAGCATCAGGTGCTTCACATTGTCGCGCGGAATAATAACGCCGTGGTTGCCGTCGAGTCCTCGTTCTTTACAGAGATCGAAGAAGCCCTCGATCTTTTCGTTCACGCCGCCGATCACCTGGATGCGGCCGAGTTGATCGGTGGAGCCGGTTATGGCGAGATTCTGGCGAATCGGCACGTCGGCGAGCGAGGACAACAGGGCACAGAGCTCGGCAACCGAGGCGCTGTCGCCCTCGACGCCACCATAGGACTGTTCGAAGACGATGTTGGCATGCAGCGATAGCGGCACCTCTCTGGCGTAACGCGATGACAGGGCTGCGGCCAGTATCATGACGCCTTTGGAGTGAATCGGGCCGCCGAGTTCGACCTCACGCTCGATGTCGACGACCCGGCCTGAGCCAATACGTGTCGTCGCCGTGATTCGTACGGGATGCCCAAAGCGAAACTCACCCAGATCGGTAACCGACAGACCGTTCACCTGGCCGGTACAGGCCCCGTCAGTGTCGATAAGCAGGGTGTCTCGCCGGATCGCGTCGATGATGCGCGTGCGCATGCGACCGAGCCGCCGAGCCATCTCGTCGATCGCTCTGGTAACGTCGTTCGCATCGACGGTTTGGGCATCGTGCTGTCGAGCCCAGAAGTCCGCCTGCGTCAGAAGATCCTCGAGCGAGCCCATGTGCATGGACAACCGTTCACTGTCATCGGCCCGTCTGGCACGCTGTTCCACGATCTTTTGCATGGCATCGAGGCTGAAAGGCAGCAATCCCTTGTCGCGAATTCGAGAGGCGATGAGTGACGCAAAAGCTTCGACATTGTCGCTGGTTCGCTCCAGGTCATCGTCCAGATCGGCCGCCACTTTGAAGAGGTCGTTGAACTCACTGTCGTAAATCGCGAGCAGGTGATAGAGCCAGCGTTCGCCGACCAGGATGACCTTGATATCGAGTGGAACGGGTTCGGGCTGCAAGCTGGTCGTGCCGACGAAGCCGTACGCTTCGCCCGGCGACTCGATGCGTACCTGTTTGGCGAACAAAGCCTGTTTCAGCGCTTCCCAGACGAAAGGACGCGTCAGGACCCGGTGCATGTCGAGGATCAGGTAGCCACCATTCGCCGCCAGCAACGCGCCGGGCCGGATCATGCGGAAGTCGGTGAACAGGGCGCCCATTTCGGCGCGATGCTCGATCTTGCCGATGATATTGGTGTAATGAGGGTTCGGTTCAAAAATGACCGGTGCAGCGGCGTCCTCATCGTGGCTGACGATCAGATTGACTTCGTACTGGCTGAATGCCTGGGACGCATCGCGGTGCAGGAATGGTAGTGATGGGCGCTCCTGCGCCTGGAAGCTGTCGGCATTTTCAATAATGTCACTGCGAACATCTTCGAGGTAGGCAACGACGGCCGGTAGCTCGAGGTACTTCTCCATCAGGTCAGACAGTGAGACGCCGACGGCGTGCTCGGTAAACTCACGGTTAAGGGCTTTGACCCGCTCGCGGTGCCGCTTTTGCAGCTTTGGAATCTGCTCGATATGCGATTGCAGTTCCTCGCTCAGACGCTCTATGGATTCCTGCGTTTCCTTGCGTTCTTCAACGGGTCGCTTGGCAAATTCCTTTTCATCGATAACCTTGCCGTCACGGATCGGTGCCAGCACATAGCCCGTTGGCGTTTGCAGCACCGCGATGTTCTCCGCCCTGGCGCGGTCTTCCAGGCTCTTGGCGTGCGCTTCGACTTCTTTCTGGGTTTTTTCCTCGACCGCCTTCAACTGCGCACGGTAGTCGTCACTCTCGAACGCGGCGGGAATCGCGACACGCAGATCCCCGATCAAATCGAGCAAATCCTTGCGAAATTTTCGGCCACGGCCGGGTGGAAAGTGCAGATGTTGTGGCCGTTCGGGGTCAGCGAAGTTGTTGACGTAACACCAGTCGCCAGGCGGGGATTCGCTTGCCGCGCGCTCTTTGGCCAGCTCTTCGGCGAGGCCGTGTCGATTGCTGCCCGCAGGGCCGAGCACGAAGACATTGTGGCCGTCGTCCCGAATCTGGATGCCGAAGCGAATAGCGTCGATAGCGCGCCGCTGGCCGAGGCGCCCAGTTTCGGCAGGAAACTCTGCGCTGGTCCTGAAACCGCCGGCCTGCAAATCGCAGGTCTTCCGCAACTGGTCGGTCGAGACCTCGAATTCACGAAACGCACCGATGTTCATTTGCACAACACGTTGGCGATAATGGCGTTAGTCTATGATTATAAGAGCATAGGAGAGCGAGAAAATATCTACGTGATAGCCACATCAGACCGCATCGAAACGCACGTGCGGGTCGAGTCAGCCGAAGACAGTGCGGTTCACGTGCTGCAGCAGGCGAGCGGACTTTCGAAGCAGCGCATCAAACTGGCGATGACCCGGGGTGCCGTCTGGCTGACACGCGGGCGCAACACCCGGCGCTTGCGGCGTGCGACCCGGGCCTTGCGCGCCGGTGATGAAGTGCACCTGTACTACGACGCGGAAATTCTCGCCGAAATTCCGGCCGAGCCGACGCCGATCGCCGACGTGGGCGCTTATTCGGTGTGGTACAAACCGTACGGCCTGCGATCGCAAGGGTCGAAGTGGGGCGATCATTGCACCGTGGTGCGGTGGGCCGAGGGGCATCTGCAACCCGAGCGTCCGGCCTTTACCGTGCATCGTCTCGACCGGGCGGCCAATGGACTGATTCTGATCGCCCATTCCCGGCGCATGGCGGCGGCATTATCCGCACTGTTTCGCAAGCGTGCGGTGGAGAAACGTTACCGGACCTTGGTGAGGGGCGATTTTTCCGCACAGCCCGATCCGCTTCGGGTCGAGCAGGCGATTGACGGGAAGGATGCCATCAGCGAGTTTTCACTGGAGGCGGTCAGTCGCTGCGGCGAGCAGTCCTTGCTGGATGTGCGAATCGAGACCGGCCGCAAACACCAGATTCGTCGTCACCTGGCAGATCTGGGTCATCCTGTCGTGGGCGATCGCCTGTACGGCGCGGGCGAGGAAGACGGCGTCGACCTGCAATTGACGGCGTATCTGTTGGCATTTCAGTGCCCGGTCAATGACGAACTGCTGGAGTATCGATTGGCGGCCGGGTACCTGCCGACGCTGTAGCTAGTTTACCTGTCGGTCACGTATGGACAGACACTCCGCGTCGGCCTGGTGCGCCTCGCGCAGGAATCTCAGTGTCGTGGGATTCAATTGCCCGGCGTATTCGTTCAGGGCGGCCTGCATCCGTGCCGTGCTTTGAGGCTGGCACATGGGTTGCAACAGGCTGGACGTGTAACTGAAGAGAAAGTACGGGTCGCCGTTACGGCTGAGCTCGGGCAAGGCGCCGAGTATCTCGTCCAGCAGACCGAGCTGCAGATCCGTCTGGGTCGCCGGGAATAACTCCTCCATGACGGAGCGTTGCCGGGCAAGACCGCTTGTCGACTGCGGGTTTTGCAGCTCAGTGAGCCAACGCTCCTTGATGGCTGCATTTGGCGCTGCGGCACGGGCCGACAATAGTTTTCGCTCACCAAAGTCGGACGAATCGCGAGAGTTTTCTGCGTGGAGCAGCTCCGCTACATCGACCGCGTTGTGGCGGCTCAGTATCGTCAGCAGCCTCCAGCGAAGCTCGGGCGATATGTCGATGCCGTCAATCTCCGCCTTGCCGTCCAGCAAGGCTCTTGCTGTGCCCAGTCCCGCGTGGCTCGACACGACGCCGAGGAACGTATCCAGCCACAGGTACTTGACGTCCTGCGCCCCGGCAAAGTGCGACTGCCGCAGTGACATTTCCTCTATCCGCGGCACCAGCTGCGCCAGCGCTGCGTTGGTTTCCGGTCGCAATCGCTGCATCAGGTTCACGCCTTCGACGACCGTTGTCGTGATCTGCTCGAGTACGCGGAAGTTTTGCTCGGTGTCGGCGAGCCGCAGCGCCTGACGGATGAATTCGGCTATGGGCATGTCACCCGACATTGCCTTATCCAGCAGTGCCGCCAGGAAGATCGATCGGGACATGGGGTCTGCTATGTCGTCGAGCTGCTCGCGAAGCACCGCCGCGGCCTCATCACTCAGCGCGATTTTTGCGAAGGTCCAGTCGTTGTGATTCGGATTCACGAGCACCGGGCAGGCTCGTCCGTCGGGAACGGCGACCTCGGTGCGTGCCCCCCCGACTTGTACCGGCAAGATGTCGCCGGCGACGAGAGTGCCGTCCTGGCCAGGATCGTATAAGGCCACGTCGACCCGATGCGTCCGCAGGGTTGGGTGGTCCGCGGGCGCAGACTGGGTAATGGTCAGGGACCTCAGCGTATCGCCATCGCACTCTTTCTCGACGCCAAGGGTGTTGAATCCGGGCTTGAGCAGCCATTCGTCGGACCAGTCGCCGAGGTCCGTGCCGGCGCTCTGCTCCTGGTGTCCGATAAAGTCGGCCAGTTCTGTCGTGCCATAGGCATTTTCTTTCAAATAGGCGGAAACGCCCAGGCGGTAATTTTCTGCGCCGACCAGATGCCGCAGTTGTTTCAGCGCAGACGCGCCTTTTTCGTAGGTGATCGCATCGAACAGCGTGTAAAACTCGTCCGTGCCGTTAACGGGTTGCTCGATCGGGTGTGTTGTAACGCGGCTGTCACGCTGGAATGCGCGCTGCTTGCTGACAGTGAAGAAGCCGTGCCAGGTATCGGTAAACTCGGTGACCTCGTGTTCCGCCAGGGTCGCCATCTGCGTGGCGAAACTTTCGTTCAGCCACATCCCGTTCCACCAGTCGTGCGTAACAAGATCGCCAAACCACATGTGCGCCAGCTCATGCAGAATGGTGCCGGCCCGCGTTTCGCGCTGACCGCGGTCGCTTTGCTGACGTTGCACATAGTTCTCGGTATAGGTCACCGCCGCAACATTTTCCATGCCGCCAATGTTGAATTCCGGCACGATCAACTGGTCGTATTTTTCGAACGGGTAGGGAATATCGAAATAGCGCTTGTAAAAACGCATGCCTTGCTGCGTGATCTCGAACCATTCGTCGACGGCGACGTATTCGGCCAGCGACTGGCGGGCAAAAAGACGCAGCGGCACGTCGCCGGTATCGTCGTGCCACACCGCGTACGGCCCGGCATGCAGCGAAAACACGTAGGTCGATATCTTTGGCGTGGGCGCGAATGTCCACGACCTGGATCCGTCAGCTGTCGATTCGGCTGATCCCGGCGAGGTCGATACGACCGTCCAGTCCTCCGGCGCCAGTACCCGCAACGAGAAATTCGCTTTCAGGTTGGGCTGGTCGAACGACGGCAGGAGTCGATTGGCGTAGTACGGCCACAAGTAAGTGTACAGATAGGTCTGGCCATCCTCCGGATCGACAAAGCGGTGCAGGCCGGTACCATCACGATCGTAGGGATGTCGGTACGTGACCTGGATGCTGATTGGGCCTGGCTGCAGCGTGTCCGCAGGAACTGTAATGAAGTAGCCGTTGTACTCGGCGGCCACCGGCGCATCATTGACCAGTACGGTGTCGACCGTTCCACCCGTGAAGTCGATGGTCAGCCCGGTCGCGGCATCGGCCAGATCGAAGCGCAACGTTACATCACCTGCAAATGCCTCCTCGCTCGCGGACAGATCAATGAGTAGCTCGTACCCCAGATTCGAGATTCTCGCCTTACGCGCGTCGGCTGTGTCACGCTCGAGCGCATCGATCGCCGCTCTTGCCGAATCGCCAGTGCTCTCGTGGGCGGTATGCACGTCCTGCTGACAGCCCCAAAGCAGTAACAGCGCGAGCATGATGCAATGTGTTCCGATGAGGTTTTTCACACGCGCATTCTACGGACTTAAGGGCGGTAAAGGGCAAATGATCTTGCGGGTCCTGCCGGGCGGGATTGAATGGCGACCAGGCGGTCCTCATATCCATGGCATGGGTGCAAGCGCCGGCGTGCGCGTTGTATCGGACTGCAATGAACATCGGCAAACTCCGGATCGCCTGGCTGTGGATTGGCAGCAGTGCCGTCGGCTTCCTCGTCGGCACCATTTTGGCCGGTATGGCCTTTCCCGCTCCGCCCGTCGATCCAGGCGCCATCGAGGGAACCAGGAACCAGTATGACTGGCGTGAGGCCGCCTACGCCCTGACGCTGGCAGTCCCGTTCGCCATATCACAGTGGCTGGTATTGCGTTACCTCCTCGCAGTCTACGAGGTGCCCGGCAAAGCGAAGGCCGTGCTCTGGATTGCCGTAACGAGCATCGGTACGGCGGCCATGATTTTTCTCATGCCGATCGGCCTGCCCATGCTGTTCCTGCCGATGATGGCCGAGCCGATGTTGCCGGGAATCGTCTTGCTCGCCCTGGGGCAGTGGCTCGTCTTGCGGCTGTTGATCAAGGCGAGGTTCTTCTGGCCGCTCCTCACGATCGTTGGCGCGGTAGCCGGTGCCTACCTGGCGGTGCTGACGAGCCTGGCATCGGGCCTGGCATTCGGTGGTTGCATCGGGGCGTTTCAGGCGATGGTGCTGACATTGGAACTGAACGCCGATGCGAAACGCCGCGGAGCAACGACCGGAGCCCGACTCCACGGCCGCGAGACCGTCGCTTCGATCGGCCTCGCAGTCATTGTCATCGCCGCGTTCGCGCCGTCGTTGTTGTTCACGCCTGACTTTCGGTCTGTCAATTCCGTTGCCTACAGTCCCGACGGCACACGAATCGCGGCAGACGTCGAGAATTTCGTGTACCTGTGGGATGCGCAGACAGGAGAGCTGATTTTCGCGATTGACTCCGGACAGGGTCAACGTGTCTGGCGGCCCTTCGAGGACCTCGCATTCAGCGCTGATGGCAGCCGCATCGCCATAGCACCGCACGGACCCGGTGCGATCATACTGGATGGCGAGACGGGCGAACGTCTGCTGACAATCCGCGACCATCCGACGTCCCGCGGTGTCGGCGATACGGCGTTCAGTCCGGATGGCAGACGTGTTCTTCTAACGTTGAGTGATGGCGATGTCGCCCTGTACGACACGGTCGACGGGCAATTTCTCGCGGGCTTCAAGAGCACGGTGGCGGCGCACATCAATGCACCGATCGTCAGATCGGCGACTTTCAGCCCGGATGGTACAAGAGTCGCGGCGGGCGGCAACTACTGGCCAGTGCGGGGGCCGCCCGAAGGGTATGCCGCCGTCTGGGATGTTGCATCACAAAAGGAACTGTTGCTGCTGACCGGGCATGCGACTGCGGTGTGGGACCTGGCCTTCAGCGCAGATGGCAGCCGCATCCTGACCCGCGGTGGCGAGGCGGTTCGCGTGTGGGACACGCGCGACGGAGCCGCTTTGCTCACGCTTGTCCCTGAGTGTTCCGGAATTGTCGACGCAACCTTTCGGCCGGATCACAGTCATATCCTCGTGGGTTGCGAGGACGGCAGCGTGCATCGCTGTGAATCCGCAGATGGCCGGTGCAACCCGGTTTTCTCGAGGCCGCTGTCTGATATGGATCAGGTTGTCACGATGAGTGTGCATCCGGATGGCGACCAGGTGGTCATGGCAAATCTTATTGGTACCGTCGATGCGTGGAACACCCGAACGGGCAGCCGAATTCGAAAATTCAGGATGCCGGATCCCGATTAAAACGCTGCTCATGCTCGCCACGGCGGCGGCCTGGCCTTACGGGGCTGTGCACGCCCAGGGCGTGCCGGATCCGCCGTCGAGCACCGTAAAGTCGGCATCGGCTGCCCCGGCATCACAAATACCCGCTTCGCTCTCACCCATGTCCGAGACGCTGCGCTCATCCATCCGCAAGGTCGTCCTGGTGCCGGGCGAGAGTCCCGCCGAGCAGGCGCTCACGGGCAGCTACAGGAAATCGACCAAGGGCCTTTACGGCGGAATGGTGTCTGGATCGACAGCGGGCACGGTCTCAAAAGACGTTGGCCCCGTAAGCGTCAGCGTGCCGATACCCATACTGACCCTGCCGGGCATGATCGCCGGTGGCGTTGCCGGCGCTACCAGGCGCGAGATTCAGGAGTTCCGGGATGCGCTGACAGAGGACCTGCTTAAAGCATCGAGCCAGCAACTCAACAATGACAAGATCGCGTTGGACGTGTTTTCCGAGATACGGACCTTGCCGAATCTGGATCCGCAACTGTTTGCGCCGACAACGCCGGTTCCGGGTGACAGTGACGCGATCCTGTATATCAATGTCAAAGACGTCTCTATCGACGTGCAGGGCAACGAGGCAATCATCACCGCCACGGCAAACGCGACGATGCATCGCCGCAGCGATGCAACGGACGTGTACCAAAGGGTGATTCAATACCAGGACCGCGACACGCTGAGTGACTGGACCGCGAACGACAACGCCGTGTGGCGAGACTACGTCAACTTCGCGCGACATTACATCGGGCGCGAGATTTCGTCCGAAGTATTCGACTCGGTTGCCTTGCAGCACACCTTGCTGCCGGCGAAGTCCGGCAACGTCAGTCTCGTCAGGAGAAACCAGTGGAATGGCACGAGCAAGTCGCTGCGCCCGACCCTGGCCTGGGAGCTGAACCTGCTCGGCGGCGATGCCGATCCGGCGTGGGCGAGTGGCATCGATGAATCGCAAATATATTACGACCTGGAGATCTACGATTTGCACAGGCCGGTGTACTCGAGGAAACAAATCCCGGATCCGTCTCACACCGTTGCCCAAAAACTGGAAGCCTGCCAGACCTACCGGTGGTCCGTGCGGCCGTCGTATCACGTTGGCGGTGACATCCGCTATGGCCCGTGGATGAGAGCCGTTGCGAGTACCGGCAGCGGCAACGGCAATGTCGGCAAGGATGCGTCGGAAGCGCCAGCCTACCTCTACGATTTTGCATCACTGCAGATCAAGTGCGGCAGCAAATAGCGGCGAACTCACCCGTCTGCCGCTGGCGCTAAACGGTGATGCTGCTCCGCGACTCGGCCAGCTGCCTGTCAAACTCCGCCTCCAGCGCCGGGTTACAACCGCGCAGGCCAGCGACAACCCGAGACGCCCAGTCAAAGTATTCGAGTTGACGTTGCACAGGCCAGTCCACGGGTTTGCAGAACGCAACGTCGAAAACATTCGAGATCTTGTCGGCCAGTTTCAGGGACTGAGCATCATTGGACAACCGTGGGGCATGCGCGACCTGCCTGGCCTTGCGAACAGGCTTTTCCAGTGATTTGTCGTCGGACACCTCGAGCACGATGGCACACACACGGGAGCCAAAGTGCGTTTCGAGTTCATCGCGATCGGTCTCGGTGTCCTCGATCGTGTCGTGAAGTAATCCGGCCTGCAGCAGTTCGATATCCTCCACGCCGCCAATCTCGGAAAGAATCGCTGTCACTTCGATCGGGTGATGGATATACGGAATCTGTCCCACGCCCTTGCGCATCTGTCCTTTGTGCTTCCAGGCGGCAAAGCCGGCCGCGCGGCGCAGGTCAGGCACGTCCGAGCACACGGCATGTCCCGCGGCAAAGCGCGTTGTTACTGCCGAACTGGCCAGCACAAATCTGGCAAGTTCGAGCCATTGGGGTTCAAGCATAGGCTAAGCCGGGATTTGAACGCCTTTGTAAGCCGGGCCAACGCTTACAGCGACGGACGCTGCAAGTCGATTACTGAACTTTCTTGTAGTTGAACTTCTGTCCGCCGATGGTTGCTTCGTACATCAAACCGCCCTTGGCAACGGTGAATGTGGCCATCCCCCGATAATACTCGCCGATTGTCTTGGCATCGTTCTTACCACCGCTGGCACCTGCAGTCGAGCCGGTAGTGGTCGTGGATGCGGATGCACCAGCCGTTATAGCGACAGCCGTGGCCTGAGCGCCAAATTCGAAGTTACCGCTCGTGAACTGATTGAAGGCGCGTTCATCTTCGAAGAAGATAATCTGGCTAAACGCCTGCCCGCCCAGCTGAAAGCCGACTGTCACCTGGGACATCCTCGTATCACCAACGTGAACGCCCCTGGCATAGACCCGGCCCTTGCCATGGGCGCCACCAATGCCAGCGCCGCCTTTCCCGATAGTCGGAAATACGGCATAGCCGTAACTCTTCTCGAAAAACTTGCTGGGTACGGCACGCCGAAATACTTCGATAGTGTCTGTGTAACTGTCCGCCCAGGCCGAGCTGGCAATCAGCGCGCCGAGCAAAAATGCTATTCCACGAATCCCGGATGCTGTGCGCATTGTCTGTTCCTCTGTCTTATTTGCCGGCTGCAATACGCGCTCGGCAGAATTACGAATTCCGTGAACTCTACGGCCTGCAAATCGATAAGACAACAGCGGTTTTGTCGCAAAACGGCGACGTGCTGCGGCCCCGGTAATTCGGACCAGTTGCTAGGGAGCGTTTGTCGATAAGAGCATCTGCCCACTCGACTTGAGATCAGCCATCGATACCGTAACTACCGGGCTTGAGGCATTTGTGGATACACACCGCGCCAGCTTCGTCGACGATACGTGACGTATCGATAGTCACATATTCGTGCAGTCTTTCCTTGTCTGCATCCAGGATCAACTGCACACGCGGGGCCAGCAGGGCTGTCGGATGTTGCTGTATCACCCGGCCAACACTGCCGTCCGAATGTTCGACGAGTGAGCCTGTGGGATAGAGTCGAAATATCTGCACGAATTGGTCTGTCAACTGTGCGCAAAAGTCCTTGTTGCGCTGTTGTCTGATGTAGCGCATTGCCTCGTTGGGGGTCGCGCGACGACCGTATGAGCGTTGGCTGATCATTGCGTCGAAAAAGTCGACCATGCCGGCAATCCGGCCGGTCAGGGGTATGTCACGGTCAGACAACCCTTCCGGGTAGCCGCGACCGTCATGACGCTCGTGATGGCTGGCAATGATCTCGAGCAGTCGACTATCCGATCCCGGGCTGGCGGAGACGAGTTCGATGCTGTGGGCAACGTGTCTGCGCAACTGCACCATCTCCCCCGAGGACAGCGCGATCGAGTTCGGCCGGTTGAGCAGTTCCTGGGCGACGCGCGTCTTGCCGATGTCCAGGAGTGCGCAGCCGACACCCAGTACCTCGATGACTTTGTCCGGCAAACCGACCGCCCGACCCAGGATCATTCCCATCACGGCGCAGGAAACGGCGTGCCGATACAGGTAGTCGCCACTGTCAGTCGTCCTTATTACATACAACGCTGAATCAGGGCAGCGTTCCAGGCTGTGCCGCAGAGGCTCGGCTGCCGCGCGTAAACTGTCGATGTCCAACGACTCACGCCGGGTTGCCGCGCCGAACAGGCCAATGACAGATCGTCTGAGACCGGCGACAGCTTCACTGGCTGCGGGAAACTCATCTTCGGTCGTGCTCGTGATCTCCCACCGGGCGAGGCCTGCGACGGTTTCCACGGGAGCCTGACCTTGCCTGGTCCGTGACTCCACGTAACGCTGGTAACCGTCCTTTTGTTGGCCACGGTCGGCATCGATGAAGACATACTCGCAGGTGGTCTGCAGCTGCTCCAATTCCTTGTCAGTCTTGATCTCAAAGCCCTTGAACGGAAAGCTGGTCTCGAGCCAGGGCCGGTCGAGATAGGACACGTACATGCCCTTGCGGAGTTCGTCCGAACTCAGTACGACGGTACTGGTGTGATCGATAGCTTTTTCCATAGCGCCAGGCGCCTTAAGGCTTCGTTAGTCAGACAAAAACCTAACGGGTATTGAGCGCAATATCCGTGACCGGCGTCCAATTCCGGGTAACTGGAGGCAAAGTGCCGCTGGCATCCAGGCGGATGGTTTACCAGAACGACAACACGGGTAGTATTATCGTCGGCTCGGTGTACGAGTTCGACAACCACCGCAGCAAGGGCTTCCGTCTTAGCATCAGCGATACAGTCGTCACCGCAAGGTGACTGTTTGTTATGCATGAGGTACCACCAATGATTACTGAACTTCGAACTAATCTTGTTGAACTGTTTCGCGAGGCAGGACAAGCACACCACGCCGCTTTCGAAGCGGCCGACGGCGATGATCCGGACTGGCCGATCTGGTATGCCGACTACCTGCAGGCGCCGTTCGCCGAACGGCTGGACATGAGCTTTAACAAGAGCCAGTTGATCTACTGCCTGATGAACGCAGATTTCGAACATCAGGCGCGTTCACCGGACAGCGACTGGGCGGAGTTCTATGCCGATGAACTCCTCGAGCGATGTGCGCCTTCCGCAACCGCCGCAGAGGACAAGCTGACTCTGTATCATTTTACCGGCTGCCCGTTCTGCAGCATGGTCACGGCCAACATCGAACGTCTGGGTCTCGATGTCGAGCTGCGCGACATCTTCGAGGACCCCCGATACCGTGATGAACTGGTCGAGGCGCGCGGGCGCGCCACGGTACCCGTATTGCGGATCACGTCCCCGAACGGCGAGGAACGCTGGATGCCCGAGTCACGGGATATCCTGCGGTATCTCGAGAAGACGTTCGGCTGATGCGAAGGCGTGCCGCTGATCGATTCTGATAATCGATTCTGAAACAGCTACTGCGAGCGTCTAGCCCCAGATGTCGGACGTGATGCTCTGATACCAGCCCACGGCATAGCGCGATTCCGCCAGGCGAAACGCGGCATCGGCATCTTTCGGGCTCACTCCGCCCGCGCCTTCAACAGCCGCGATCCCCTCATCGCCGAGCCGGTAAACGGCGGCGACCGAAATGCCGTAATCGGGTCCGACGAGACTGTAGCAGGTGTTCACATAGGAAGGCTCCGGCAGATCCTGACCGCTGAGACTGGCCACTACGGCCGTTGCACACACCTTGCCCTGGCTGCTGGCCGCGTAGCCGGATTTGGGCATCGGGTTCGCGATCGCGGCATCACCGATCACGTGGATATGCTGTTGCACCCTGGACTCGAATGTGCGCTGGTCGACCGGACACCAGCCGCCATCATTGGTGAGCCCCGCGACTTCCGCAATTGCTCCTGCCTTCTGCGGCGGAATCACATTGACGACGTCTCCTCGCTGCGGTTCGCCGAATGTGGGCCTGACGGTCATTGCCTTGACATCCACGCCGTCGATCGCTCCGCCGTCGGTTTCGCTGATCCACTCGATCATGCCCGGGTACAAGGCCTGCCAGCCCTGCTCGAACAGCGGCTGCTTCGAGAATTTCGGTTTGGCGTCAAAAATCCGGATCTTCGCGCGTGGCTTGTTGTGCTTCAGGTAATGCGCGATGAGGCTGGCGCGCTCGTAGGGCCCCGGCGGGCAACGGAACGGATTGGGCGGCGGCGCAATAATCACCACGCCGCCGTCCGGCATCGCCTCGAGTTGTCGGCGCAGAATCCGCGTCTGCTCGCCGGCTTGCCACGCGTGCGGCATCGTCGCACTCGCAGCTTCGTCGTAGCCCTCGATCGCATCCCACTGCAGGTCGATGCCGGGTGATACGACGAGGCGGTCATACTTCAGCGTGGATCCGCCGGCAAGGCGGACCTTCTTCGCATCGGGGTCGATATCGACCGCACTGTCGTGCACGACCTTGACGCCATACTCGTCGCGCAAGGTCTTGTAGTCGTGGGTGATAAAATCCATGTCGTACAGCCCGCCCAGAACGGCGTTGCTGAGAGGGCAGGTGATGAAGTTCGCATTCCGTTCGACCAGCGTTACCTCGATGTCGGTCGACAGGCGGCGCAGGTACCTGGCACAGGTAGCGCCGCCAAAACCACC
>JAOTVR010000168.1 GCA_029863305.1 Gammaproteobacteria bacterium
CGCGGCATCCGTACCTTCCTGCAGGGGGCCGTAGGGAAAATCACAGCTCAAAAGAGCGCGTTCGGTGCCGCGGCGAACCGCCTGTGTCACGGTCAGCATCTGCTCCATCGTGACCTCGAGCGGATTCGGGTGTCCCCACAGATTGATACCAACACTGTCGCCGACCGACATGATCTCGACACCGACGCCATCGACGATACGAGCCATCTGGTAATCCCATACGACCGCGCCGACAATCTTCTTGCCGTCACGTTTCATCTGCTGCAGCTGCGGGATAGTGACCTTGCTGGTCATAAAGCCTCTCCGATTACGTTACGAGCACCCGGCACTGCGGGCAGGCAGAAGATAACACAAGCGTAACGACACGATGCACGAACACTGCGCAGGATTTCCGCGGCGGGCGCGCGGATCGTTTCTGAAGTAATCGAAGATGCACCAAACTCAAAGGCGGGATAAAGTTACGTATTCAAGTAAACGTCGCGATCGGCCGTCATGAACTTCACAGTTCGACGGTCCGAACATCTGAGGATTCTGACATATGTTAGTCAAGGAAAAAAATGACCTGATTACGCAAACGGGCCCCGGAACACCGATGGGCGAAGTTTTCCGCTGCTACTGGCTACCCGCACTGCTGGCAGAAGAACTGGCAGAGCCCGACTGCCCACCCGTGCGCGTGGAACTGTTGTCGGAGAAGCTGATCGCGTTTCGTGACACCGAAGGTCGGCTCGGTCTGATGGATGAGCTCTGTGCGCACCGCCGCGCGTCACTCTGGTTCGGCCGCAACGAGGAAAACGGGCTGCGCTGCCCGTATCACGGCTGGAAGTTCGACGTGACGGGACAATGTGTCGACGTACCCTCTGAGGAGCCGGCGTTCTGCAAACGAATCAAGCTGACGGCTTACTCGCTCGTCGAGAAAGGCGGCATTCTCTGGGCGTACATGGGCGATCCGGAGAAGCAACCGCCGTTACCCGAGTGGGAGTTCGCCAACGTCAGACCCGAGCAGCGCTTCATCTCGAAGCGATACCAGGAGTGCAACTGGCTGCAGTCGCTTGAAGGCGGCATTGACTCGAGTCACGTTTCATTCCTGCACAGCACGAGCCTCGAGACCGACCCGTTGTTCAGGGGTGCGGGCGGCAACAAGTACAACCTCGGCGATATGAAACCCGTCTTCGAAGTTGCGCATACGAACGGCGGGCTCCTGATCGGTGCGCGCCGCAATGCCGAGGACGATCAGTACTACTGGCGCATCACGCCGTGGGTCATGCCCTGTTTCACGATGGTGCCGCCGAGGGGTAACCATCCCGTGCACGGTCATTTCTGGATTCCGATCAATGACGAAAACTGCTGGGCGTGGAGTTTCGACTACACGCCGCAACGCGACCTGACACCTGTCGAGCGCGCGGCCATGGAGGACGGCCAGGGCATTCACTGCAAGTACCTGCCGGGCACGTATATCCCACTCGCCAACAAGAGAAACGACTACCTGATGAACCGCAAGGCGCAAAAAGCCGGCCTGCTATACAGCGGCATCGAGAGCATCGCAATTCAGGATGGCTCCTTGCAGGAGAGCATGGGACCGATTTGTGATCGCAGCAAGGAAACGCTTGCGCCGACCGACAAAGGCATCATGATGGCGCGCCGCATGATCTTCAAAGCGATCAAGAATCTGCAGGAAAACGGTGAGATTCCACCCGGGGTTAATCCCGAGGATCACAAGGTGCGCTCCGCATCCGTGTTGCTGCCTATCGACCGCGATTACGAGGAAGGTGCGAGAGAGGCGACGCAGCTGCGGGAGACCGAACCGCACCGCTCTGTCTAAGCCGGCCGGCTCCTGGCAGATAATCAGGAGGCTTCGCGCCGGCTGCGATGCAGCCAGAGGGCGGCGAACAGCAACACAGCGGCGATTGCCGCGCCGATCGCGACCGCCGGCCGGCGAGCGCTGCTGCCGCGGTCATCCCGGTCGCCCGGCGTCGTGCCGGATACGATCGCTTCCTGGTCTGCGACGTGCTTACGCTGACGGTTCGGGTCGTCGACCTCGACGAACTCGCCCGTTTCGGCATCGAACACGAGGTACACCGACGACGGGCTGTCCTCGTCTTCGGCCAGCGCCTGACCGACACTCAGGGCCGCCCCGAGCAGCCCCAGGCACAGCAATGCGATGAGCGGTCTCCTCACGCCGCAGGACCCATTGTGCCTAGTGCCCGGCAGCGCCACTCAGGAATGGCGGAACCCGCGGCGCCTGTGGCCAGCGCCACAGCGAAGTCGGCGTATTCTTGATCACGGTCCAGTCAGCCGTATCGGTATTGAAGCGCAGCGTGTTGCCGCGGAGTTCGCCGGATTCGTAGGCGACCTCGCCGCCGATCAGTGTCAGAATCGCCGTTAGCTCGTCCAGTTTCTCGACGGGTCCAGCCATGTAATCGCCATTCAAAATAACGATGTCCGCCAGCTTGCCCGCTTCGATCGAGCCAAGGTCGTTCTCTCTCCACAGCGGGTAGGCGCCCCAGCGCGTCATCATCAGCATCAGTGTCATGCGATCAGGGACGGCTTCTTCGGCCAGGCCCCAGGTCTCCCCGTCGATCTTGCGTGTCAACCACATGACGCCATCCTCAAACGGCGAGTCGCGCAGTTCGCCCTGGATGCCGTACTCGCTGATGACGACGCGCGCACCCGCTTTGAGCATGCTTGCCACCGGCGCGTTCATAAACAGGTACTCCTCACCATAACCCTCTTTCAGGACCTTCGTCGGGGTGTCGGCGGCATCACACGAGAATGTGTGATTCAGCGCGACGGCGGTCTTTACCTGCTCTGGCGATACCGAGTGACAATGGTCGCTTTCGATACGCAATGTCCTGATTTTTTCATCGGACATGCCAGCCGCGCGGTAAGTTTGAAACATTAAATCCAACACGCCGTCACCCGACACGTGCCAGCCGGGGATACCCGATATCCTGCCTTCGGCAGCCAGGTTCGCGAGCGTTACCAGGTGTTCGGTGCGCCGACCTCGATTCTTGACCGTGTTCAATGGCGTTATCGCCGGAACGTCAATCATCTCCCCGGCCGGAGGGCACTGCTCGCGCATCTTGATGCTGTCAGGCGCCGGGATCGACGTGCACCAGCCGACGCCGCCGGCATCGAGGCCACCGACGCTGCTGCCGATACTCCACAGGTAATCCGAACCGTACCCGGTCCAGTCACCGATGCGCCGGTACGTCTCCTTGACGTAGGGGCTGAACGGCTGCATCCAGCGGTGGCCCCAGGCCATCCTGATCGGCATCATGCCGGTGCGCGCCAGATGAGACGATGCGCTGAAGCCGGTCTCGCACTGCAGATGGCTCTTGTGCGTTGTCACGCCAATCTGCGCGTTGGCCTGCAGGACCTCGAAATACCCTTTGATGTAAGTGTCGAAGTTTTCGGGCTTTGCCGAGATCAGGTCGAGTCCGATGCAACGGGAAAAATCGGTGTACTCGCCCGACCAGCCGACGTCTTTGCCACGCATCCAGTAGTCATCGGGCAATTCGTTGCCATAGTGGTTTTCGACCGCGTTGATCGCAAGGCTGTTGAGCACCGACCCGCCCCGGGTGCTGACGAACACCGGATTTTGAGGTCCGGCCCGATCGAGGCTTTCGCGGGTAATCAGGGAACCAAACGCATTAACCGCAATTCCGGCAGGGTTGAGCCGCACACGAATCCAGGAGCCCTTCGGCACCTGTCTCGCACGAGCCGCAACAGCTTTTTGAACAAGCTCGGCGAGCGCTTCTTCGCTGTCGGCCCGCAAGTCGATTTCCAGAAGTTCCGGCATCGAACGTACGACCCAATGAAAGCCGGTCGTCGTTTCATAGATGTGGTTATGCGTATCGATCAGGCCGGGAATGACGGAATTGCCCTTTGCGTCGATCACTTCGGTCCAGTCGGCAATCAGCTTGCGAATCTCCGCGTTGCTGCCGACTGCCATGATCCGGTCGCCGTGAATTGCGATGGCCTCGGCCATCGACACATCATCGGGATCATCCGAGTCGGCCGTAATGACCTTACCATTGAGAATAACGGTTTCCGCAAACGGCGCCTTGCCGGCCTCGGCATTGATACTCAACACGCTGATCGCGACTAAGCCGGTGCACGTGGAGAGTAAGACAGTCGATAAATTACGTAGATGAGCGAACATGCGTTTTCCCCTTAAGACCGAGGCGAGACTCGCCGATGTACACCACCTCAAGCATAAGCAATCACAAAGTTGTGTCAACGTTATTCGACTGTAGTTAATGCGGCGCAGATCAATCCGTTGATTGGAATCGTAATCATTTCATTTGTAGCGAAACAGGGACTCTCAAAGCATGCGGTGGCAGTGTCGATCTTGGTAAACTGCGCGGCAAGCCCGTGGAGAATCGATTATGAATATCAGACCCGTTTTGTTCCTTGCAGCCCTGGTCACCAGCGCGGTTGCCGGTAGCGCCTATGCGCAGCAGTCCGAAGACAATGAGCCGGCGGAACGAAGCCGGTCGAACCTGGAACAGGTTGGGCCGACGATGTGGCGTGTCCGTCCGGAAGGCACGCCTTATGACCTGTGGCTCGAAAAAGCCCGGGAGCGCATGCCCGTATTCGAGGGCCTGCTGATTCAGGACGCCCGCACGGAACCGCTCGAACACTGGAGCGACATGGGGGTCGACGGCCTGTACATCAAGATGGCCGACTACCAGATAACCGATGGCTGGCTGCTCGAAATCCCGCCCAAGGGGCAAACCAATCCGCAGCGCCACATGTTCGAGGCCGGCATGTACTTCTTCGGTGGTCCGGGGCATATCATGATTCAACAGGATGGCCAACGGCCGCAGCGCGCGGATTTCGGCCACCGCAGTCTGTTTTCAGTTCCGTTAAACGTCGCCTACCAGATCTTTAACGATAGCGAAGCACCGGTCCGCATTGTTGCGGTGACCAGTTTTCCATTCATCATCAATTCGATGAACAGCGAAGATTTCGTATTCGATAATCCGTTCGCATTTCGCGATCGCTATGACGGCGAAGAGGACTTCCTGCTCAGAAGCGAACATGCACGCGAAAACCTGACCATCACAAACATGGTCAAAGACGCGCTGGAGTTCGAACTCGACGAGTACGATCATCGCGGCAAAGGCACGACGAATACACACTGGTCGATGTCAGG
>JAOTVR010000072.1 GCA_029863305.1 Gammaproteobacteria bacterium
GTCGTCCCTGGCCCGCTTCCATTCGGAAGGCTTCGCGGCAATTCGTTCGCGTATTCCGCGCAGCGCATCCGCCTCGGGACGCCACATGCCAACGCCGACGAACACTTGCTCCGGGTCGATGTGGACGTAATAGCCGGGCGAATGTACGTTCCTTGCCTGTTCGTGCCGGAACTGAATGCCGATATTCGTCTTATAAGGCAGCTTGTTCTTCGAAAAGCGGGTGTCCCGGTACACGCGCATCAGCGAGCCCCCCATACGCGTCGCCTGCGCAACAAAGTGCGGCGCGATATCGTGCAAAGGCTCATGCATCGACTGGATAAAGCGGAGCGCTACGTCGAGAACCTGCTCTTCGTAACGTGTCTTGTTCTGTTTGAACCACTCTCGATTGTTGTTCGCAGACAGTTCTTCGAGAAACTTCAGTGTCGTCGGCTCAAATCTCGCATAGCGCGGCGCGGCCACAGCACTAGTCGCCAGCCGACTCGGCTTGTGGGTGCGGAAACATGTCGGACTCATCTTCGCCGTCTCGCGGCGCAAGACAGGTGAAGTCTTTCTCGACGAGAATACTGACTGTATCTCCATCCTGGAGCAGTTGCTCACCATGAATAGACACCTGCTCGGTTGTTGCCCACGCCAGTACCGTCGCCTCAGGCAGCCGCACCGTCATGACGCTATCCGAGAGGAACGCGCCGGGACTGACGACTGCAGGGCTGCTCTCGAGCACGTACTGAAACTCGCGGCCCGCAGGAAAGACCGTACGGCCACCTACGAGCCCCGCGTCGCGAAGGGTATCCACCTCACCCCGCGTCAAGCGCAGTCGAATCGAATTGTCACGAATTCTCAGTTTCATGGCTTATTTTTCGATGCTATGTTGGGCCCATTAAATCACGATTAGCGTGATCCGATAAGGGGAGTACGTCTTGATCACCGATCCGTGGTTTTATGCCGTCGCGATTCCGGCGGTGCTGCTATTCGCGATCTCAAAAGGCGGCTTCGGTGGCGGGCTCGGCGTAATGGCAGTTCCCCTGATGGCACTCGTCATATCACCGCTGCAGGCAGCGGCAATCCTTCTGCCCATTCTGTGCGTTATGGATCTCGTCGCTCTCTGGAAATTCCGCGGCAAGTGGATCTGGCCGGAACTGCGCGTCCTGTTACCGGCATCACTTATCGGCATATCAGTGGGTGCGCTGTTATTCGAGTACATGAGCGCGTCCGTGGTGCGACTGATCGTGGGTGTGGTCGCGATAATCTTCACACTGCACTATTGGGTCAATAAACGGCGAGCCGACAGCGCGACGCTTCGGGACTATCCGCGGTCCTACGGCATTTTGGGCGCTTCAGTTGCAGGCTTTACGAGTTTCGTTGCGCACGCCGGCGGACCGCCAGTCAGCATGTACCTGCTGCGCCGACCACTGGATCGCACGGATTTCGCCGCGACCGCAATTGTATTCTTCGCGGTGGTCAACTACGTGAAGTTGATCCCGTACGCCTGGCTCGGCCAGTTCGACACGAATAATCTGGCCACGTCGGCAGCATTGGTTATTCTCGCGCCAATCGGTGTGACAATCGGTGCCTGGCTACACAGGCGTGTCAGCGATCGATTCTTTTTCGCGTTTGTCTATTTATTGCTGTTTATCGTGGGCCTGAAGCTGGTCTATGACGGCGTCCGCGGCTTCGTCTAGTCCGTGACCAACAATTCGATCCGCGCAACAACGCGGCACCGACCCGCGGCGCTGACACGGAACGGACACTCTTGCCATGCCGGCCACCCGCCTCGGTGACCAGCCGGTCGATGCCTAATCGGCGATGACGTTTTCGGCCTGCGGACCTTTTTGGCCTTGCGTCACTTCCATCGAAACTTTCTGACCCTCTTTAAGGGTCTTGAAACCTTCCATTTGGATGGCGCTGTGGTGGACGAATACGTCCTGACCACCTTCGCGCTCGATAAAACCAAATCCCTTATCATCATTGAACCATTTAACGGTTCCGGTAACTCGTTCGCCTGACATATCTACCTCGTAACACAAAACGCCGCCCGCAGGCAGTTCATTCGCCGACCCTCTTGGGTCCGGCGGTTCAAATACTACCCGCAAACGCGCGGCAAGGCTCGCGATTTGCATCGCGAAACGCACGATCGAGCGCAAATGGCGGCGTCAGGCAGGCCTTTTTCTGCAGGATTTGTATATTTTTTGCGCTGCAGCAGACATCTCGGACCATACGAGGCCTTGCGTCGATTTTATGGGAATTGCGCATTCGTCCGGATTTTTCGACGGCTGCCGCCCCGCCTCGAAAAAAGGCGGGCATCCTGCCCGCCTGGATTGTCAGATCTCGCCGGCTTGTGGGGGTTATGACATCGGCCAATCGAGACCAGAAACGCTTCTTCGGAATGTGGGCAGACTAGCGCTGCGGCGGCGCTAAATGTACTGCGGAAAATACCTAGGACTGGACACGTCTTCGCGGCACTGTGCTGCTAGAATTGCCCGCCACGGACAATGACCGCGAAGCCTACTTATCGATGATCGAGCACCCCGCAAGCCCGGCCCATGACCGCCACGTTGCCGTATGGCTGCTCCTGTGCTGTGGCCTCGTCTTTGCGATGGTGGTTCTGGGCGGTATCACGCGATTAACCGGTTCCGGACTGTCGATGGTGGACTGGCGGCCATTGTTGGGCTGGCTGCCGCCGCTTGGCGATGCCGAGTGGCAACGCACGTTTGAGATGTATCAATTGTCTCCCGAGTTTCAAAAAATCAACTCGCATATGGATGTGCATGACTTCAAGAGCATCTTCTGGCTCGAATACCTGCACCGCCTGCTCGGACGTACCATCGGCGTCGTTTTTGCCGTCCCGTTCGTGTTCTTCCTCGTCAAGGGCTATATCTCGAAACGCGAATGGCCGAAGTACCTGCTGATGTTTGTCCTCGGAGGCCTGCAGGGCGTCCTCGGCTGGTACATGGTCAAGAGCGGACTGGTCGACAATCCACATGTCAGTCAATACCGGCTGACCGCCCACCTGCTCGCAGCATTTCTGATTTACGCCTACATGTTCTGGATAGCGCTGTCGCTGTTGTACCCGCTGCCCGCAGGGCGACGGCATAGCTGGTATGGCAAGACCCTCCTGCTTGCCGTGTTGATTTGCATAACGATAGTCTCAGGAGGATTTGTCGCGGGCCTCAAGGCCGGCCTGATCTACAACACGTTTCCGTTGATGGGCAACTCGCTGGTGCCGCCGGGGCTGTTCGCTCTCGACCCCCTGTGGAGGAACGCTTTCGACAACATGACCACGGTGCAGTTCGACCATCGCGTTCTGGCGATAACGACTTTCGTGGCAATCGTCGTTTACTGGCTGCGGGCGCGCAGGGCGCAATTCCCGCGGCGCGGTCGCTCTGCCACGAACGCGCTGCTGCATACGGCGGTCCTGCAGGTAGCGCTCGGCATCTCGACGTTGTTACTGGGCGTTCCGATCATTCTGGCGGCAGCTCACCAGGCGGTTGCGATGCTGTTATTTACGATTATGCTGTTTCTATTACACAGCCTGCGGAAAATACCCATGTGACACTGCATGGAATTCGAGGAACATCTGAGCATGCGACCTGATCCTGACAACCCAACTGCTGACGAATCGGTCTGTTTTGATATCGACCTCATTCGCCGTTATGACGGCCGCGGACCGCGCTACACGTCGTATCCGACTGCACTGCAGTTCAGCGATAAATTGACAGTAAACGACTATCGACAAAATGCGATAGCAAGCAATGCCGCCAGCGTCCCACTATCGTTGTATTTTCACATCCCGTTTTGTCATACGCTTTGTTATTACTGCGGGTGCAACAAGATCGTCACGCGCAACCAGGCGCGTGTAGCCAGCTATCTCACGAATCTGTATCGCGAAATAGACATGCAGACCGAATTGTTCGACCGAAAACGCGTCGTCGAACAGTTGCATTTCGGCGGCGGAACGCCAACGTATCTGGACGAAGCTCAGCTGCGGGATTTGCTGGAAAAAATCGGCAGCTGTTTCAATCTGGATAACAGCGACAGTCGCCAGTTTTCGATAGAAGTCGACCCTCGCACCGTCGACGCGAACGGAATCCGGCTATTAACGGAACTGGGATTCAATCGACTGAGCCTCGGAATTCAGGATTTCGACCCCATCGTCCAGGAAGCGGTCAATCGAATGCAGACTGCCGTGGACGTTCTTGCCCTCGTCGGCGCAGCGCGGACCGCCGGCTTTAATTCGATTTCCTTCGACCTGATCTACGGGCTGCCGCACCAGACGGTTGCCAGCTTCGATCGAACGCTGGATACAGTCATCGAAATGCGTCCTGATCGATTCGCGGTTTACAACTACGCTCACCTGCCGCAACGATTCAAGGGTCAGCGCATGATCAATGCTGAGGACATCCCTGCGCCCGAAACCAAACTCGAGATACTGGAGAAGACGATCGAGCGTTTGACGCATGCGGGTTACATCTATATCGGCATGGACCATTTCGCCCTGCCCGACGATGAACTGGTGACCGCGCGCCGCAACGGTACGCTGCAACGTAATTTCCAGGGATATTCGACGCACCGTCATTGTGACCTGGTGGGCATGGGCGTCAGCTCGATCAGCAGCATTGGCAATGTCTATTCGCAAAACTCTGTGACGACCATGGAGTACGAGTCGCTAATCGAGAAAGGCAATATACCGGTGCGCAAGGGCATCGCCGTCGACGATGACGATCTGCTGCGCGCTGAGGTCATTCAGTTATTGATGTGTTACGACACACTGGTCTTCGACGATTTCGATGCCAGGCACGAGATCGACTTTCGCGACTACTTTGCGGATGAAATGCTTCGCCTTGAGCCGCTGGTCAAAGATGACCTGATTGACCTGAGCGCCGACCGAATTCGCATATTGCCCAAGGGGCGCTTGCTCCTTCGAAACATCGCGATGATCTTCGATCGCTATATCAGCAATGCGGAAAATGACAATCGTTTTTCGAGGGCGATCTAACGGCTTGCGGTCACTTCCGTCAACCAGTTGTGCGTGTCAGGCGCACTGCCGTACTGAATATCCTGCAGTGCCTGGCGCAGCTTCGCCGTGTTCGGCCCGGATTCACCGTCCCTCACTTTGAATTCTTCGCCCCGGTAAACCAGGCCGCCAACCGGTGCCAGACAGGCAGCGGTTCCCGATAGAGCGGCTTCGTGTGTCGCCACAAGCTGCAACAACTCGTCGACCGTGAAATGTCGCTCCGTGATCGTGTAGCCGAGGTCGTTGCCCAGTCGCAAAATGGAGTCTCGCGTCATGCCGTGCAGGAAGGAGGTATCGAGCGCCTTGGTGATGATCTCGTCGTCGCTGATCAGCAGAAAATTCGCCGCGCCTGTCTCCTGGACGTCGCCATTGGGGCAAAACAGTACCTGATCCACGCCGTACTTCGCTTTGGCCTCCAGTGTGGGGCCGAGGGCCGCCGCGTAGTTTCCCCCGGTCTTGGTACTACCGAGTTGTTCGGTCGAACGCGCACGCTGGTCGTCAACGAGCAACCTGAGCGGTCGCGCACCCGCATCGAAGTAATCACCAACCGGTGACGCGAGCACGAACAAAGTCGCCTCGGTCGATGGCGATGCAGCGGCGCCGATATTCTCCAGCGTGCCGATCAGCGTCGGTCGCAAGTAAAGGGAACTCGGTGGCGCCGGAATATCCCCGATGTGCTGCGCAACAACGTCGATCACCATTCCGGCGAGCGAGTCCGCATCCGGCACCGGCAGACGCAACGATGCCGCGCTGCGCTGCATGCGCGCCACGTGGTCATGCAGGCGGAAAATTCGCGCCTTGCCATCGTTCCAGCGGTAAGCCTTGAAGCCCTCGAAGCAGCTGCTGGCGTAGTGAAAGACATGTGCCGCTGGGTGCATCGGCAGTGGTGCCAGGGGCGTGATCTTCGCCGGCTGCCACGCGCCATCGGCGTAGCGGGCCACTGAAAAACTGTCGCAAAAAACGGTGCCGAACTGTGCCATCAGAATTCTAATCTGGATTAAAAAACTCGAGACAGTAATTCTGGATCAATTGCCACGCATTGGCCACCCTCTGCGGCGAATTTCTGTCAAAAGCTGGGTGGCGAGCACGCCGTTATCAGCTCGCAGATCTCATTGCCCGGATTGCGGAATTGATGCGGCTGATCGCTCTTGAAGTAGTACGCGTCGCCGGCTCTCAGGACGGCCGTCTGTTCGGCGACAGTAACTTCCAGCCGCCCGCTCAGGATAATGCCGCACTCCTCGCCCTTGTGTCTGATCGCGTGCTTGCCGGTGCCGGCCCCGGGCTGATAGCACTCCTTGAGTAATTGTATGGCCTTGTTGCGCAGATTGGGGCCTACCTGCCGGTAGGACACGCCACCATCCGCGATCTCGGTGAGTTCGTCGGCCCGAAAGAACATGCGGTCCGTCAATTCAAAATCGTCGGCGAAGAATTCACTCATGCTCATTGGAATCCCGTCGAGCACCTTCTTGAGCATGCTGACGGTCGGGTTGAGGCGACCTGCTTCGATCTGCGAGATGGTCGCATTCGCGACGCCCGAGATACGCGCCAGATGCCGCTGCGACATGTCGAGTCGCGTACGAATTTCCCTGAGCCGGTGGCCGATTTCCTGGTCCATGGTGCTTGCCTCGAACAGTGTTTACTAAAGTAAACATTTTCTCGCAGCTATCGTTTTAAATCAAATACTTATATTCGTCTACATAACCGATTGTTTAACATAGCTGTGCGGAACTACACTTGTGGATTGAGTCAAGTCACCTGGAGTAGCCCTGCCATGAGTGCCGCCGCTGTCGATGCTTTCTGGATGCCGTTCACGGCGAACCGCGATTTCAAACAACACCCGCGCATCATCACCGGCGCGTCCGGTCATTACTACACGACGGCGGACGGCAGCCGTTTGTACGACACCTTCTCGGGTCTGTGGACCTCCGGTGTTGGCCACTGCCACCCGAAAATTGTCGAAGCCGTGCAACAGCAGGTTGCCTCGCTGGACTATTGCATGGCGTTTCAGGTGGGCAACGACAAGGCGTTTGCCCTGGCGAATCGGGTCATCGACATGGCACCCGCGGGCTTTTCGAATTGCTTCTTCACCAACTCGGGATCCGAATCCGTCGACACTGCACTCAAAATCGCTCTCGCCTACCACCGTGCCCGCGGAGAGGGCAATCGCACTCGCCTTATCGGGCGGGAGAAGGGTTACCATGGCGTGAATTTCGGCGGCATGTCCGTCGGCGGCATCGTTCCAAACCGCAAGGTATTCAGTGCCAATCTGATTCCGGGCGTCGATCACATTCGACACACGCTCAATCTCGAGCACAACGCATTCACCCGTCAGCAGCCCGAATGGGGGGCGCATCTGGCCGATGACCTCGAGGGACTCGCCGCACTGCACGACGGCAGCAACATCGCGGCGGTCATCGTTGAGCCGGTCGCAGGCTCTGCCGGCGTCATCCCGCCGCCGCTGGGCTACCTGCAAAAGCTGCGTGAGATATGCGACCGTCACGGCATCCTGCTGATATTCGATGAGGTCATCACGGCGTTCGGCCGTGTCGGCAAGTCGTTCGCCGCCGAGCGATTCGGCGTAACGCCGGACATCATCACCACGGCCAAAGGCCTGACCAATGGCGTGGTGCCGATGGGCGCCGTGCTCGTTCAGGCAAACATCCATGAGGCGTTGATGCAGGGGCCGCAACACATGGTCGAACTGTTTCACGGCTACACCTATTCCGGTCATCCGCTGGCTGCAGCAGCAGGCCTCGCCGTGACGGAGGTCTACAGGGAAGAAGGTACATTCGAGCAGGCGGCGGCGCTGGAACCGGTGTTTGAAGAGATTCTGCATTCATTTGACGATCACGAGAAGGTCGTCGACGTGCGCAATATCGGCATGATGGGCGCCATCGAACTCGCGCCGCGCGACGGTGCACCGGGCGCACGTGGCCTCGAGATCCACAAGAAGTGTTTCTGGGACGAGCATCTGGTCGTCCGCAATGGCATGGACGTATTACAATTCTCACCTTTCCTGAACTCGGACGTCGACGAAATGCAGCAGTCATTTGAGGCTATTCGTCGCGTCATTGACGCGGTCGATTGAACGACTGAATCTGGAGCCCGCATGAACGCAAGACCCGCAGAGAATATCGGTGCCGACAAAATCGTCGGCCATTTCATCAATGGCGCCGACGTGGCCGATGACAATCGCCCGTTAGCCGTGACCAATCCTGCAACCGGCGAGGTCACGAAACACGTGGCAATGGCGGCGAAGGCAACGGTCGAGGACGCGATCGCCGCTGCCGACGCTGCTTTTCCCGCATGGCGCAATACGCCACCGCAGAAACGCGCAAAAATCATGTTTCGCTTCAAGCAACTGCTGGAAGAGCACGCTGACGAAATCGTTGCAGCTCTCACCGACGAGCACGGCAAGGTGCTCGACGATGCGATGGGCGAGTTTTTTCGCGGCGTCGAGGTAGTCGACTACGCCTGTGGCGTGAGCGAACTACTCAAGGGGGAACACTGCAAGAATGTCAGTCTCAATGTGGATAGCTGGTCTGAATTTCAGCCGCTCGGCGTCGTAGCGGGTATCACGCCCTTCAATTTCCCGGCGATGGTCCCCATGTGGATGTTTCCGATGGCGATCGCCTGCGGCAACACGTTCGTGTTGAAGCCCTCTGAGAAGGATCCAAGCGCACCGATGCTGGTCGCACATCTTTTCAAACAAGCGGGCCTGCCCGATGGCGTCTATAACGTTGTCAATGGCGACAAGGAAGCCGTGGACACGCTGCTCGAAGATCCACGCGTGCAGGCAATCAGTTTTGTCGGCTCGACGCCGATCGCTGAGTACATCTACGCGACAGGCACAAGAAATGGCAAGCGCGTGCAGGCCCTGGGCGGCGCCAAGAACCATGCTGTCGTCATGCCGGATGCGGATATTGATAACGCCGTCAGTGCCCTGATGGGTGCGGCCTACGGTTCCTGCGGCGAGCGCTGCATGGCGATCTCTGTGGCGGTCTGCGTCGGTGATGACACAGCGGATGAGGTCGTCAGCAAACTCAAGCGTGAGTTGCAGGGGCTCAAGGTCGGCAACGGCATTGAGAGCGGTAATGAGATGGGACCGCTGGTTACCCGGGCGCACTACGAAAAGGTCCGCGGCTATGTCGACCTCGGACTCGATGAAGGCGCCGAGCTCGTTGTCGATGGCCGTAACCTCGTTGTCGACGGTCATGAGGACGGTTTTTTTCTCGGCGCCTGTCTGTTCGACAAGGTGACGCCGGACATGCGTATTTACCGGGAGGAAATCTTCGGCCCGGTGCTGTGCGTCGTGCGCGCCGAATCACAAGAGCAGGCGATGCTACTGATCGACAAGCACGAGTACGGCAACGGCACCTGCATATTTACGCGCGACGGCGAAGCCGCCCGCTATTTTGCCGACAATATTCAGGTGGGCATGGTCGGCATCAACGTGCCACTGCCTGTTCCTGTCGCAATGCACAGTTTCGGCGGTTGGAAGCGATCGCTGTTCGGCGATCTGTTCGCGTACGGCCCGGACAGTGTGCGCTTTTACACGCGTCGCAAGACCATCACGCAGCGCTGGCCAACGGGCGGCGTTCGCGAAAAAGCGCAATTCTCGTTTCCCTCCAACCGCTGAGCCTTGGTCGGGGCCAGAGCCCTTGGGCAAAAAGGGCTCTGACGCCTCTGGTTTTGGGCTGCGCGGCGTGTAACTATCGGCTGCTCGAATCGCCGTGGAGACTGGATATGAGAAAGCTGTTCACAATTGTCGCCCTGCTGCTTGCGTCGATATCGTCTGCACAGGATGCCCCGCTGACATTCAAGGCGACGGAGGTAGTTCCCGGGATCTATATGCTCGAAGGTGACGGAGCGTTTGCCGGCGGCAATATCACGCTGCTCGTCGGCGACGATTACAACGTGCTCATCGATGACGCCATCGCCTCGTTTGCGCCGGCCCTGATCGAGACGGCGACCGAACTGGCCGGCGGTCCGATCGACTTCGTCATCAATACGCATGTTCACGGTGACCATGTTGGCGGCAATTCGGCGCTCAGTGACACTGGCGCCATCGTGTTTGCGCACGACAACATCCGCAAACGTCTGGCCGATGACCCGACCGAGGCGGGCGGTCCAGGCGGCCTGCCTGTCGTGACGTTTTCGGATGCCGTCAATTTCCACGTCAATGGTCTCGATGCTTACGTGTTTCACGTGGCTCGCGCGCACACCGACGGCGACGCAGTCATCGAATTTCGTGGCGCGAACGTCATTCACGCGGGCGACGTGCACTTCAACTACCTGTTTCCGTATATCGATCTGGACAACGGCGGCAGCGTTGCCGGATACCTTGCCGCGCAACGACGAATCATGGCGCTGGCCAGCGACGACACGATCATTATTCCCGGACACGGCCCCATAGCCAGTAAAGCCGACCTGCAGGCGGCCATTGACGTGCTCGTCGATTCCGAGGCGCGGGTAAAGGCCCTGGTTCTCGAAGGCAAGACCGAAGACGAGATACTCGCGGCCAACCCCTTGTCGAGCTACCACGACACCTGGAGCTGGGGCTTCATTACCACCGAGAAAATGACGCGAACCCTGTACCGTTCGCTGACTTCTGAATAGACACAAAAACGCACAAGGCATAGTGAAATGGACAACGCGAAGACGGCGGCATTCGTCAATGAACTCTGGGACACCTCGATTATTCCCGAGATCAGCGAATACATAACAGTTCCCAACAAGTCGCCGAACTTCGATCCCGATTGGGAGAAGCACGGCCACATGGAACGGGCTGTGCAGATGCTCGAGGCGTGGTCGAAGACGCAACCGCTGGAGAACATGCAAGTCGAGGTTGTGCGCCTCGAGGGCCGCACGCCCGTGCTGTTCATCGATATTCCCGGTGCCTCGGACGAGGTCGTATTGTTGTATGGCCACTACGACAAGCAACCGGAGTTCAGCGGGTGGGACGACGACCTGGATCCGTGGACGCCGGTCATCAAGGAGGGCAAATTATACGGCCGCGGCGGCGCCGATGACGGCTATGCAACATTCGGGTCACTGACTGCAATTCGAGCGCTGCAGGAGCAGGGTATACCGCATGCACACTGCGTCGTGCTCATCGAGGGATGCGAAGAAAGCGGCAGCTTCGATCTGCCCCATTACATTGACCTTCTTGAAGATCGCATCGGTTCGCCGGACCTGGTCGTCTGCCTCGATGCCGAGTGTGGCAATTACGAGCAGTTATGGTGCACGACCTCGCTCCGCGGCAATCTGACAGGAACCCTGCGCGCCGACGTCCTGACCGAGGGGGTTCATTCGGGCGGCGCGGGTGGCGTCGTTCCGTCGAGTTTTCGCATCCTGCGCAAGCTGTTGAGCCGCGTCGAGGACGAAGACTCTGGCCGCGTTCTGCCCGACGCTTTGCACGTTGACATCCCCGCGCAGCGGGTCGAGCAGGCGAAAAAAGCGGCTGACACTTTGGGTGACACGGTCTATCGCAAGTTTCCGTGGGCCGTCGACGCGCCGTCCCCCAGCGAATCCAACGACGAGTTATTGCTCAACAATACGTGGCGCCCGACACTCAGCATCACCGGCGCCGACGGTCTGCCAGGGCTGGTCGATGCCGGTAACGTGCAGCTGCCGTTCAACACCCTGAAACTGTCGTTTCGATTGCCACCAACCTGTGATGCCGACCGGGCGGCTGCCGCGGTCAAAGAGATCCTGGATGCCGATACGCCGCCCTTGTCGAAGGTCGAGTTCGAAGTTGACTCGACGATGGCAGGCTGGGACGCACCGCCGATTGCCGAGTGGCTCGAGGCGTCAATGAACAAGGCGTCCGAGGCGTTCTTCGGCAAACCGTCGATGTACATGGGTACCGGTGGCACGATCCCGTTCATGGGTATGCTCGGCGAGAAGTTTCCCGACGCACAGTTCCTGATCACCGGCTTACTCGGTCCGAAGTCCAACGCGCACGGGCCAAACGAGTTCCTGCACATCGAGACCGGCAAACGCCTGACGAGTTGTGTGGCGCAGGTGCTCGAGGACCACTTTAACCGTTAGCGCGATTCGCGTTATCAGGATCGGCTGTAGGTCAGCGCCGTTATCTGTTCCGAGATCAGTCCGATCAGAAAGATGATGACCGCGGCACTGAAGACCAGCATGCTCATGTTTGTAAACCGGCCCGCCGTAAAATAGGTGTAGGCGTAGTAACTCAGGCCGGTAAGGAAAAACAGGGCACTGACCGGAAGAAACACCTTCAACGGCGAGTACAGCGTCGCGATCTTGAAAATTATGACGAGAAAACGGATGCCATCGCGGATCGGTCGAATATGGCTTTTGCCCGTGCGATCCGCCGCCTTCATCGGCTCGAAACAAACAGCGTATCCGGCGCGCAGGAAGGCCATGGTAATCGTCGTCGGGTAGGAGAAACCGTTCGGCAACAGATACAGAAACTCCTTGAAGTTTGCCGCACGGACAGCGCGAAAGCCTGATGTCAGGTCGAGAATATTGCGGCCGCTGATCAGGGAAGCCAGCGCGTTATACAGACCGTTCGCGAACATGCGGCCGATGTTCGCATGAGAACCCGAGTCGCGAGCGCCGACCGCCATGTGATAACCCTCGTCGAGCTTCTCGATCAATTTGCCGATGCGACCTGCATCGTGTTGCCCGTCGCCGTCCATGAAAGCCAACACCTCGCCTCGCGCCACGCGAGCACCGGCCTTGACTGCGGCACCATTGCCGAGACTCTCCGGATGCCTGATCACGGTCGCGCCGGATTGCTCCGCAATGTCTGCCGTCGCATCCGTCGAGCCGTCATCGACAACGATGATCTCGGCCTCGGGACAGGCCGTTTTCGCCGCCGCAACCACATCACCGATCGCTGCGGCCTCATTCTTCGCAGGTATGATTATCGAAAGATCGATGCTGTTGTCGGCCTGGCTCATGTTCCGTCGTTCTCCGGCACTGCAGTGGGTTTTGGCCGTTGCTGGCTTTGGGAGTATCGCTCAAGTTCGCGAATGTATTCACGCAATTTCTGTAATTCGCGCTGCCACGCAGCCGCGCGCAGCAGGTTTCCTGGCTGTTGAGCCATGGCTGCCTCGATGAAGGCCGTGGCCGCCGCGAAATCGCCCGACGCGGCAAGCATTGTGACCATCATCGAATTGAGCTCTGATGACGGCCCGTACGCGATAGCCTGCTGCAGGTGCTCGAGAGCCGCCGTCTCATCACCTTGTTGGCGTGCGATACCCGCCAGAAGCTTGTAGTGAAACTGTCTGTAAAGTCGGTCGTTAGCGTAACGTGGATTACGCAGCAACCACTCAGCCATCGAAGTCACGGTCGAGAAATCGATGCCATTGCATTTGCGCTGAATCACCGTGCTGAAGAATTCGGACAGCATCGTACCGGCCGTGTAGGTAAAGTCGACAGTCGGCAAACCGCGCTGCAGTTCCGCCAGCACCTGAGCGTGATCCTGATCCGGCAGGTACATGCAGCGCAGGTTGAGTTCCTGAATGCGCAGGTACGCGTACTGCGGATTTTCGATCACGAATCGGTCAATGGTTGCCAAAGCCCGCAGTGGCCCTTCCTCGGACAACTGATACGAAGCCATGGTGGTCACGGCGCGCGCGGAATCAGGGTATTTGAATGCCCAGTACCGGGAAGCGAGCGATGGCTCGCCCCACAGCGATGCGAAGCTGTGCAGGAAGTACGCACTTGCCAGAATGTAGACCGACACGCAAACGAGGCCGATGCCGCGCAGCCGCCGCGTTGCCGGCAGTAGCCAGGCGCACACAGCGAACAATGGTCCGATTACCGGCAGGTAATTTCGATGTTCGAAATACAGCTCGAGCGGAACGACCGACGACTCAATGAGGTGGCCGGCCAGGTACCAGAGAACAGCCAACGCAAACAGCGGGTATCGCCGTCGCCAGGCGATCGAAACAGCGGCCAGGGCCAGCCACGAAATGCTCGCAAGGAAAGTCAGTGGCGCGAACAGGCTGCGGCTGACGGCTGGCGGCGTTTGGTAAACGCCGAGGTGTGCCGGCAAACCCAGCAGCGCTTTTTGCAGATACACCCAGAGTATTTGCGCCTCGGTGAGCAGTCTTTCCCAGGCGCCGAAGTCACGCCGTGCGACGAGCCAGTCCGGATAAGGGGGAATGCTTGCCAGATAAGCGACTATCGCGAGTGTCGGCAGCAACAGGAACGCCGCATGCCAGATACGCCAGATTCGTTTGCCGAGAGTCTGCGGGCGCCCGATGACTGTCGCCTCCAGCACCAGGACAAATGCCGGGAGTAACAGGCCCGACTCCTTGCACAGGGCGGCAAGCAGCGTGCCCACTCCGATGCTGAAACTCATCCATGTCAAGGCCCTGGTTGGCGCGGCCTCGATCCGGCTGCGCGCGAGCAAATAGCCGCCGAGGCCCAGCAACATGAACAGTGCGCTGAGCGTTGTCATTCGCTGCACGACCAATAGCGAGGCCGTCGCCAGCAGCGGCATGATGACCCACATGCCGGCCGCCGCCGTCGCCACAAGAATGGACTTGCTGTGTTCGATCGCACGCAGTCTGGCCAGCTGATACAGGCATGCGGCCAATATCAGCGCGTTGAGCAGGTGTATCAGTATGTTAATCCTGAGAAACGCAGACGCACCCTGACCCCAGTGTTCGGCCTGCAGGGCGAACGTCAGCAGCGCAATCGGCCGCCCGAGCGGGCCTGCCTTGCCGGCCAGCACGAAATCGGCTGCCGTGCCCGCGTCCTCGACGTAGGCGAGGTCGCCAAGGTTGCCAATGTCGTCAAGTTGTATTGCACCACCCTGCCCTGGCCAGTAGCAAAAGCACGCCAGTAGAAGGACAAGGAAAAAACTGATCAGGTATCGATGTGAATGACGGATTCGCCCCGCGGTCATGACGTAAACATGATCATGATGCCTGCGGCAACGGCCGAACCGATCACGCCGGCCACGTTCGGTCCCATCGCATGCATCAGCAGGATATTGTGCGGGTTTGCGTCCAGGCCGACTTTGTTGGCCACACGTGCCGCCATGGGCACAGCCGACACACCGGCGGCACCGATCAACGGGTTGATTGGCTGCTTCGAAACGGCGTTCAACAATTTGCCCATCAGTACACCACTCGCCGTGCCAATCGCAAATGCGACTATTCCGAGCAGCAAAATGCCCAGCGTACTCGGCACCAGAAACTGCTCTGCACTGAGCTTCGAACCAACGGCGAGGCCGAGGAAAATCGTGACAATATTTATCAGCGCGTTTTGCGTCGTGTGTGACAGGCGCTCGACAACACCGCACTCGCGCATCAGGTTGCCAAACGCCAACATGCCGATAAGTGGCGCCGCAGATGGCAGCAACAATGCCACGAGCAACAACAGCAGCAGCGGAAAGATAATACGCTCCGCCTTCGAGACTTCACGCAATTGGACCATTTCGATCTTGCGTTCGGCCTCCGTCGTCAATGCCTTCATGATCGGCGGCTGGATAAGCGGCACGAGCGCCATATAGGAATACGCCGCGACAGCGATAGCACCGAGCAGATTGGGCGCAAGTTTGCCCGCGACGTAGATTGCGGTGGGTCCGTCAGCGCCACCGATGATGCCAATAGCGGCGGCTTCACGGACCGAGAAATCCATGATGCCCAGCGCCGTCAGGCCGAGTGCGCCCAGCAATGTCGCGAAAATACCGAATTGTGCGGCGGCACCCAGAAACAATGTTCGCGGGTTCGCCAGCAGCGGACCGAAATCGGTCAGTGCGCCAACACCCATGAAAATGATCAGCGGAAATGCACCGGTTTCAATTCCGACCACGTAGAACAGGTGCAACAGGCCGCTGCCCGTTGCTATCTCGACGCCCGGAATATTCGACAGCAACCCACCAAATCCGATGGTCACCAGCAACAGCGGCTCGAATTTCCTGACGATGCCGAGATACAGCAGCGCCAGACAGACGCCAAGCATGACAGCCTGGCCACCGGTCATCTGGTACAAACCGGAGCCTTGCCAGATCTGCGCGATCAGGTCCATGCGTTATTCGATCGCAAGCAGTTTATCGCCCACGGCGACAACGTCGCCTTCCGCGACGGCCACCTGTGCGATAGTGCCGGCCTTTGGCGCAACGACGTTGGTTTCCATCTTCATCGCTTCGACAACCAGCAGTGGATCACCCTTGTCCACAACGTCGCCTTCCGCAACATGCACCTTGAAGATATTTCCGGCCAGGACAGCACGGACTGCGTCACCGGTCGCATCATTTGGTGCGGCTGGTGCAGGAGCAGGCGACGCAACCGCTGCAGCGGCCCGCTTCACGTCGGTTAATTGTCCGCCTTCGGCCACTTCTACCGAATAGGCCTTGCCATTGACTCGAACCGAATAAACGGACGCAATGCCACCGGGTGCAGTGACAGCGGGCGCCGCTGCAGCCGGCATGCCATCAGGCCTGGCCTCAAATGCGGCGGGGTTGTCGCGGTTTTGCAGGAAGCGGAGACCGATTTGTGGAAACAATGCATACGTCAATACGTCATCAATAACGTCGTCGGCCAGACGTATCTTTTTCTCGATCGCGATCTGGGCTAATTCTTCCGTTTGCTTTTCGACCTCCGGCTCGAGCAGATCCGCGGGCCGGCACGTTATCGGTTCGGCTCCCTCGAGCACGCGGGCCTGCAACTCGGCGTTAACCGGAGCAGGCGTCGCACCGTACTCGCCTTTGAGTATGCCCGCGGTTTCTTTGGCGATTGTCGTGTAACGCTCGCCGGCCAACACGTTGATCACGGCCTGGGTGCCAACGATCTGCGAAGTCGGTGTAACGAGCGGTAACATGCCGAGGTCTTCGCGGACCCGCGGTATTTCCTTGAGAACTTCGTCGAGTTTGTCGCCTGCTTTTTGCTCGCGAAGCTGGCCCTCGAGATTCGTCAGCATGCCGCCCGGAACCTGGGCTACAAGGATTCTCGCATCGACCCCTTTGAGTTCGCCTTCGAATTGGGCGTATTTCTTGCGCACCTCGCGAAAATATGCGGCGACTTCCTGGAGTAAATGCAGGTCGAGACCGGTCGATCTGTCGCTTTCGTCGAGGATGGCGACCAGCGCCTCGGTCGGCGAGTGTCCGTAGGTCATGCTCATCGATGAGATCGCCGCATCAACCCTGTCGATGCCCGCCTCTGCCGCCTTGATACATGCCGCAGTCGACATACCGGTTGTCGCATGACAATGCATGTGGATGGGGATGTTCACTGCGGCTTTGAGTCGGGTCACCAGTTCGAACGCGACATAAGGATTCAGCAGCCCGGCCATATCCTTGATGCATATCGAATGCGCACCCATATCTTCGATTTGGCGGCCAAGGTCGACCCACAGGTCAACGGTATGGACCGGACTCACCGTATACGAGATCGTGCCCTGCGCATGTTTGCCGACCTCGAGAGTCGCCTTGACCGCTGTTTCGAGATTGCGCATGTCGTTCAGAGCATCGAATATCCGGAAAACGTCAACGCCATTGGTGGCGGCTCGTTCGACGAATTTCTCGACCAGGTCATCCGCATAGTGGCGATAGCCGAGAATATTCTGGCCGCGGAACAACATCTGCTGCGGGGTATTCGGCATCGCCTCCTTGAGGCGCCGAATCCGCTCCCAGGGATCCTCGCCAAGAAAACGTATACAGGAATCGAATGTTGCGCCGCCCCAGCTTTCAACGGACCAGAATCCAACCTGATCAATTTTGTCTGCGATGGGCAGCAGATCGTCGATTCGCATGCGGGTTGCCAGCAGACTCTGGTGTGCATCGCGCAGGACTAACTCGGTAATCCCAAGAGGGTTTTTATCAGTCATTGATCTCGTCTTTTCAGGGCTATTTTGTTCGATGCCGTGCGATCGCCGCAGTGATGGCCGCTATTTCTTCATCGGTGGGGCCGGACGCGCCGGGGACAGGTTGAAAACGTGCAATGAGCCGCGACATCAGCGTCATCGCAATGACAAGCACCGTCAGAAACACGAAAACGGTGCCCATTCCGGCTAACATTAGCGTCAATCCTTCGCTTATCAGCTCGTTTTGCATACCCAGTCACTATGATTGCAGCATCGCCCGATTATACTGATTTACATACACCTAAGAAGCGCAATATTTTGCTGGCAAAGACACACATAATCTCGATCGTCTCCATTCTGGCGCTGTTATTGCCATTGGGCGCCGCGGCCGGTGCCGATGAGGCCGCCACGCAGCTCGATCCCGCGCGGCTCGAAGCGGATCAGGTCCTGATCGGAGACATAGTGCTCGAAAAGCAGGACGTCTTCGACTTGTCGAACCCGAAAGAGAACAACGCCCTCTTCCGGCTCGCCAACAGGCTGCATATCATCAGCAAAGACTCGGTAATCGAAAAACAGCTGCTGTTCAAACCGGGTGATCTGTACTCGAAACGACTCGCCGATGAAACCGCCCGCATCCTGCGCAGCAACCGCTATTTCTATGATGTCTCCATTACACCGAAGAATCGCCGGGACGGCACTGTCGACCTGCACATCAACACCCGCGACGTCTGGACCCTAAAGCCCGGTTTCTCGTATTCACGCAAGGGTGGTGAAAACAAGTCGTCCGTCAATCTGGAAGAACTGAATCTGCTGGGCCGTGGTCAGCAGATCACTTTCGAACGATCCAGCGATGTCGATCGCGACTCATCGATGTTTGAATTCCGCGACAGGCATATCGGGAACCACTGGACCTCGGTGCGGCTACGTGTCGCCGACAATTCAGACGGCAATTCGCATTTGCTGTCCGTCGTCCGCCCGTTTTACGCACTTGATACGCGCTGGGCAGCAGGCGGCCACGTTCTGGACGAAGATCGGCAGGAGTCGCTCTATCAACTCGGTGAAAAAGCCGCCGAGTATCGGCACGAACAACGCTACTACTCGGCATTCGGCGGCTGGTCGGCCGGGCTGCGCGACGGTTGGGTGCGGCGCTATACCGCCGGCGTGATTTACGACGACAACCAGTTTTCCGAGGTCATTGGCGGCACACTGCCGGCAGCAATCCCGGCGGACCGCAAATTGGTCTACCCTTTCTTTGGCGTCGAAATCCTCGAGGATCGATTCGAAACCACGCACAATCGCGACCAGATCGAGAGGACCGAAGACTTCCTGACCGGCACCCGATTACTGGCGACGCTGGGATGGTCGGATGAGAGCTTTGGCGCCGACCGCGACGCGCTGCTCTATTCTCTGAGTGCGTCCCGCTCATTCGGCAATCTGGCCAAATCCGTGGTGCTGCTGTCTGTCAATGCCAGCGGCCGGGTAGAAAGAGGCGATGTAGCGAACGCCCTGCTCAGCGTCGACGCACGTTACTACAAGCAGCAATCTGAAAAGCGCACATTTTTTGCATCGGTATCCGCTACCCATGGCCAGGATCTCGACCTCGATAATCCGGTGGAACTCGGCGGTGACTCCGGCCTGCGCGGCTACCCCCTGCGTTATCAGTCCGGTGATTCGAAGCTCCTGTTGACGCTCGAACAGCGCTACTTCACTGACTGGTATCCGTTTCGCCTGTTCAGAGTCGGTGGAGCCGTTTTCGCAGACCTGGGCCGAACCTGGGGGCGCGATCCGCTCGGCGGTGAGAGCTTCAGGTGGTTGAGCGACGTTGGCATCGGCCTGCGTTTCGCAGGAACCCGAACGGGATCGCGCAGCATGGTGCATTTCGATATTGCGTTCCCGCTGAATGGTGATGAGTCGATCGACGAGGTACAGATCTTGCTCGAGTCGAAACGGAGCTTCTAGCGACGGTCAGTTGCAGTTCGTGAGACCGTTGACCCAGTCCGTCAGCAGCGCGACGCCATTCGCGTCGGCGATCGTCGAGCCGAGAGGCGGCATGCCATCGACATCGCGCCGGTTCGTCCTGGCAACAAGCACGGATCGCGAAGCATCGCCCGGTGCGATAATTCTTGGCATTGTCAGTCCGAGCCCACCCGCATCCGGCGCCACGTCGCAGGCATTCATATTGGCGAGCAAGGTCGTGTAGCGCAGGTCGAGATCGGTTGGCGTCGGGCCGCCCGGCCGATGGCACTGCGCACAATTGGTGTGCAAGTAGGCGCGCGCACGCTGGCCAGGATCCGCCGTTATGTCCAGCGGATCCGGCATCGACGGCAGCGTAGCCGGAGTGCCCTGTAGCGGCGATGAGAACATTGTGATCGTGTCCAGCGTTTCGAGCTGGTTGTGCGTGCGTCCCGTCGACGGATAAGTGAAGTCCTTGTTTAACTGACTCGTCTCCGTACCCAGGGCAACGCCGGCAGCGACGGTGTGACACTGCAGACATTCCGCCTCGTCAGGAAACACCCAGTCCTGCCCGTCGATCCGCTCGGTCTTGCCGCCGCGCACGCGCGTCGCTTCGGTTTGCGTCGCATTCCATTCGTAGGTATAGCCGGCCCAGACACCATCCGGGTGCCGCATCAGGTGGCGCGTTTCGATCAGCCTGCCGTTGAGCCGGAAATTCTTGACGAGCACTGTGCCTGCCGGAAAATTCCAGTCATCCTGTCCGTCGATGACGATCGTCGTGCCGTTGGGCAAGCCGATGAAGCGTTCCTTGGTGGCCCCATCCGACCAGAACGGGGCGCTGATATCATAAGGCACCAGCCCGGAGTACGGCTGAGTGATATCGGCGCCATCGCTGCAACCCGAGTCGGACAGCAAATCGGGAACCGGGTCCACGGCACCTCCGGACGGTATGAGCTGCATGATTCGGCCGGAAAAATCAGTGAAATAAAGTTCACCGTCCTGATCGACGCCGAACGAAGACGGATTGGTCGACGTCGCAATGAGTTCTTCATTGCTAAAACCACCCATACCATCCGACTGCAGCGCCCATATGCGACCCGATTCGAAATCTCCGAACACATAGCGGCCAACCAGACCGGGAATCGCCGTGCCGCGATAGACGAAACCGCCGGTGATAGAGCGATTGCCGTTCGTGTGCGGGTATTCACCGACCGGTTCGACGAATGGACCGCTGCACCCGCTTGTCTCGAAGTCGTGCGCTCCCTCCCTGCAGTCCCAGCCATAGTTGCCATTGACAACAATCTGATCGATCTCTTCCCAGGCTCCCTGGCCAACATCACCGGCCCACAGCACTCGGGTTGGCGGATCGAAGCTCCAGCGCCACGGATTGCGCATGCCCCAGGCGTATATTTCGGGACAATCGGCAGCATTGAGTCCCGGGCCACATTTGTCGGGATTGGCAGCGAACGGATTACCGGCCGGAATG
>JAOTVR010000169.1 GCA_029863305.1 Gammaproteobacteria bacterium
GATCACCAGCACATTTGCGATCGGGTTTCCCGCGGGAAAACTGCTTTTGGGCGGTGTGTAGCGCAATACAGATCCTCTGTTTCCGTCCCGAACTGCGACGGCAATTAAACAATAAAAAGTAATAAGATCAGCTAATTAAATAACTTTTCTCGAAAGGCTTGCAAATAGTTTCAGCGTCCTGTGCAAGCTCAGACAGATATATTGTGTTTCCGTTCGATTGCAAGCACAATTCGCGGCGCAAAACCGGGCACCGGAGAGGTGGCAGAGCGGTCGAATGCACTGGTCTTGAAAACCAGCAAAGGTTAGTAGCCTTTCGTGGGTTCGAATCCCACCCTCTCCGCCACTCCAGAGGATCCCTTATGGCAACTGTCCTGATCACAGGCTGCAATCGCGGCATCGGCTTGCAACTTTGCAAGCAGTTCATCGCACGCGGTGATAGTGTCATCGCCGTCTGTCGCAGCGCCAGCGATGAGCTGAAACAGCTCGGCGCACGCATTATTGACGGCATCGACGTCGGCCGCGGAGATGCAATGCCCAGGCTCCGCAGCGCGATTGGTGATCAGCGCATCGATGTGCTCATCAACAACGCCGGCATATTGCGTCGCGATCAGCTCGGCGAACTCGACTATGATGAAATGGCCGAACAGTTTCGCGTCAACACGCTTGGCCCGCTGCGTGTGACCGAAGCACTGCTCGACAATCTTGGTGAGGGTTCCAAGGTCATCATCGTCACGAGCCGTGTCGGCTCGATAGAAGACAACGCGTCCGGTGGTCACTATGGCTATCGGGCCTCCAAAACAGCGGTCAATCAGATCGGCACCAATCTCAAGCACGACCTGAAACCACGCGGTATCGCCGTCGCCCTGTTGCACCCCGGGTACGTGGCGACCGACATGACCGGTGGTCAGGGCGTGGCGCCGGCGGATTCGGCGAGGGGCTTGATAAATCGTATCGATGCCCTAAATCTCGACAATAGTGGCGGTTTTTGGCATGCGGAAGGGTATGAATTGCCCTGGTAATGCTAGAATCAGTCTAATTTAGTTTTGCAGGAGTGAAACACATGCAAGATCAAGTGAATCACCTTGCGCCTGTGGCGCAAGCATCGGTCGAAGAGCGCTCAGAATTCATCTGGAAGTGCTACGCACACGTTGTCGGCGCGATCCTCGCGTTTGCGGCAATCTCGGTGTATTTCTTCCAGTCAGGAATATCCGAGCGTATCGCAATGCCCATGCTGGAGCGCTGGTGGCTCGTGCTGGGCGCCTTTATCATTGGTGGCTGGGGCGCATCTCACGTGGCGCACCGCGTGCAGTCCACAGCCGCACAATACGCGGCATTGGCGTTCTTCGTCTTCCTCGAGGCGCTGATCTTCGCGCCGATGCTGTTCATCGCTTACGCGATGCAACCCGGCATTATTGATAGTGCCGCAGGCATAACCCTGCTCGGCTGTGGGGGCCTGATCGCTGTCGCTATGATCACGCGCAAGGATTTCAGCTTCCTGCGTGGCCTGCTCGTCTGGGGCGGCATGCTCGCCCTGATCGGCATCGGCGGCAGCTTCATATTTGGCTATAACATGGGCACATGGTTCTCGCTCGCGATGATAGGCCTGGCAGGTGCTGCGGTGCTGTACGACACGTCGAATATTATGCTGCATTACCCGACTGACAAGTACGTCGCAGCATCGCTGGCGCTGTTTGCTTCCATTGCGCTGATGTTCTGGTACGTATTGCGCCTCTTCATGAGCCGCGACTGAGATTCTCTTCGAACGACGAAAAAGGCCCGCTTGCGGGCCTTTTTCTTTTGCACAGCCGCCTGCGGCTTTCACGGATATTGCCGGCGGAGAGTACGTGTTATCAATTACTTGCAGGCTGGCAAACAGCATTAAGACAGGAGCGCTGTGATGAAAAGATTTTCTATCCTGACCTTGCTCTTGACCCTTTTCCTTAGTTTGGGTGCTTGCGACGAGGAACGCACGATGTCCGAGCGCGGCTTCCGCCTGCCTGACGGCAATGCGACGGCTGGGCGCGAAACCTTCCTCTACATGCATTGTAACCAGTGCCATACGATTGAGGGCGAAGAGTTGCCGCCAATCCCGGGTTTCGATCCTTTCGTCGAACTGGGCGGAACGGTGACGCGCGTCAAGACATACGGTGAGTTGGTGACCGCGATCATTAACCCGTCACACAAGCTTGCTAATGGCTATGCCAAAGAGGTTGTGTCGGAAGACGGCAAGTCAAAGATGTACGTGTACAACGGCTTCATGACGGTACAGGAACTGATCGATATCGTAATGTTCCTGCAGCCACACTATGAGGTCGTACCGCCGGAGTTTCAGTACCGCGTGTATCCCTAGGCGATACCTAGACCGTAGCAGCGCCGCCCATATAGGGCCGTAGCACGTCGGGCACCCGGATGCTGCCGTCGGCCTGCTGGTAGTTTTCCATGACCGCGATCAACGCTCGACCTGCTGCGACTCCGGATCCGTTGAGGGTGTGAATCAATTCCGGCTTGCCCGTGTCGGGGTTGCGCCGTCTCGCCTGCATGCGGCGCGCCTGAAAGTCGGTGCAATTGCTGCACGAAGATATCTCGCGGTACTTTTCCTGGCCCGGCAACCAGACCTCGAGATCGTATGTCTTGGCGGCGCCGAAACCGACATCGCCCGAACACAATGCCACCACGCGATACGGCAGTTCCAGACGCTGCAGAATTGTCTCTGCGTTACGGGTCAGCTCCTCGAGCGCGTCGACCGAAGTCTCCGCAGCCACCAGGTGGACGAGTTCCACTTTTTCAAACTGATGCTGCCGAATCATGCCGCGCGTATCCTGCCCGTATGACCCCGCTTCGGAACGGAAACACGGTGTATGCGCCGTGTACCTTAGAGGCAACTCATCTGCCTCAAAAATACGTTCCCGGGCGAAATTCGTCACCGGCACCTCGGCAGTCGGGATCAGATAGAATGGCGTCTCGCTGGTTGTCCTGAACAGGTCTTCCTCGAATTTCGGCAGCTGTCCGGTGCCCATGAGCGCCTGTTCCAGCACCAGGTACGGTACGTAGGTCTCCTCGTAGCCATGTTCGCTCGTGTGCGTATCCAGCATGAACTGGATGAGTGCTCGCTGCAGCCGCGCCAGTTGGCCACGCATGACGACAAATCGAGATCCGGATATCCGGCTCGCCGTCTCGAAGTCGAGCATTCCCGACGCGATGCCCAGATCGATATGATCCCTGGGGCCGAAGCTGAATTGAGTTACCTCGCCCCACCGTCGAATCTCGACGTTATCCTCATCGCTGTTGCCATCGGGCACATCATCCTGCAGGAGATTCGGCAAGCCGAGTTCTATCCCGCGCAGTTCGGCCTGTACCGTCTGTAACTGTGCCTCGTGGCTTTCCAGTCTTTCGCCCAGCTCTTTTACAGACTGCAACAAGGGCGCGATGTCTTGGCCCTGCGCTTTCGCCTTGCCGATACGCTTCGAACTCGTATTTCGCTCATTGCGCAATTCTTCGGTCTCGACCTGCAGCTTCTTGCGCCGCTCCTCGGCGGCGAGATACGCCGCGGCATCAAAATCATGGCCACGGCGTGCCAGATTCGCGGCGACATCAGCGGTTGCCTGTCTAAGTAGTTTCGGATCGATCATTGCTTTCCGGGCTCGAGTTTCCTGATTTGGGCCAGCTTTTCGCGGATTTTTATCTCAAGTCCACGCGGCACGGGATGATAATACGTGGGCGCATCCATGTCGTCGGGAAAATACCTTTCACCCACTGCGACCGCGCCCTCTTCATCATGCGCGTAACGATAATTCTCACCGTAACCCAGGTCTTTCATTAGCCGCGTAGGCGCATTTCTCAGGTGCATCGGAACCTCGAGTGAACCAAATTCCTGTGCGTCGCTCTTCGCGGCTTTGGCCGCCTTGTACACGGCGTTGCTCTTTGCCGCACACGCCAGGTAGACAACGGCCTGGGCCAGCGCCAGTTCGCCTTCCGGGCTGCCGAGGCGCTCGAGCGTCTCCCACGCGTCCAGCGTCAGTCTGAGCGCTCGCGGGTCAGCGTTACCGATATCCTCCGACGCAACCCGAATCATGCGTCGCGCGACATACAGAGGGTCACAGCCCCCATCGAGCATGCGCATCAGCCAGTATAACGATGCGTCCGGATCCGAGCCCCGTACCGACTTGTGCAGGGCCGAGATCTGGTCGTAAAAATATTCTCCCTGCTTGTCGAAGCGGCGGCGCCCTCCTGCGGCCACTTCGCGAACCGTGGTGTCGGCGATTCGCGTCCCCTCCGTGAGGTCCACTGCAAGCTCGAGGAGATTCAGCGCGCGCCGCCCATCGCCGTCAGCCGCGGCGACAATCAAGGCCAGCGCATCGTCGGAGACCTCGTAACTGCCTGCGAAACCGCGTTCCCGGTCATTCAGCGCGCGCTGCAGAATTCCAAGCAACGCGGCCTCGTCCAGCGTCTTGAGAACGTATACGCGCGCTCGCGAGAGCAGTGCATTGTTCAGCTCGAATGACGGATTTTCGGTAGTGGCGCCAATAAACGTCAGCGTGCCGTCCTCGACGAACGGCAGAAACGCGTCCTGTTGGGCTTTATTGAAGCGGTGTACCTCGTCGAGAAACAGCACTGTTCCACGACCGGACATCTGGCGATGCTGCTCAGCCTCGGCGACGGCAGAACGAATGTCCTTGACCCCTGCCATCACGGCAGACAGGGCGATAAAGTGGGAATCCGTCGTCGCTGCGATCATGCGCGCCAGGGTCGTCTTGCCAGTGCCCGGGGGGCCCCAGAACACCATCGAATGCGCCCTGCCCTGTTCAATGGCGCGACGCAGCGGCTTACCCTGATCGAGCAGGTGAGCCTGGCCTGAGAATTCATCGAGATTCGCGGGTCGCATGCGATCGGCAAGCGGCCGCTCCATCGATTCAGACTGCACATCTGCAAACAGATCAGTCAACAGCGGCACCCGCTTTTCTTTTCAGAAGCCATTTCTCGACCCACAGACTCCAGCCGCCGAGCCCGGCCATCGCCACTGCCAGTCCCACAACAATACCGGCGGCATCGGCAGCAACATCGAACCACTCCGCGGAGCGATAGGATACCAGTCG
>JAOTVR010000073.1 GCA_029863305.1 Gammaproteobacteria bacterium
AACGCCGCTAGAAAACGAAAAATCCGGCAACGCCGGATCAGGAAGCTCGCATCGAGAAAATCGCGGCAACAACAGCGGCTTCAACAACGAGTTTTTCAACAGAATCGGCCGTTTGCAGACCGTTGCGAATTCCCCAAAGCAGACACCCGAGCGGCCACTTTCGACTAGAGCGGACCCTCAGCGTCGGCTGCAAGCATGGGCCAGCCAGCCAAAATGTTCGCCACCAATTCTATTGCGTTCAATTCATTCGCTCTCAGACTTGACATGCAACCAAAAGGTTGCATATAGTGTCGGCCGGTCATTGTGTGAATGCACGAGGTGGGATCAGGTTGTGGAGGCGGTATTCAAGGCGTTGGCGGATAACAGTCGACGTGCGCTTCTCGACGCACTGTTTGAAGAAGACGGACAGACTTTGCAATCGCTTTGCCGCAATGTGGAGTTCAGTCGACAGGCGTTATCCAAGCATCTGCAAATCCTGGAAGACGCTGGTCTCGTCATAACGGAGTTTCAGGGGCGCGAAAAGAAGCATTACCTGAACCCGTTGCCGATTCACGAGGTGACCGAGCGCTGGATTGCGAAGTACGGCCGCCATCAACTGATGGCTGTTTCGGCGCTGAAACGGGCATTGGAAGGAGGGGCAATGAAAGAAAATCAGTTCGCTTATGAAACCTACATTAACGCCTCGCAACAAGAGGTATGGCAGGCATTGACGAATGCGGAGTTCACATCGCAATATTTTCACGCGACGCACGTGGACTCCACCTGGGAAGCGGGCGCAGCCGTGAATTATCGCTACGCGTCGGGTGATGTTGCCGTGGAGGGCGAGGTCATTGAGGTCGACCCGCCAAACAAGTTGGTGATCAGTTGGCATGTGCTTTACGACGAGGCGGCAAAAGCGGAACAACCGTCGCGTGTGACCTTTACACTGCAGGACGTCAATGGACAAACCCGATTACGTATTGTCCATGATGACTTTCCTGCGAACACCGTGGTTCTCGACGGTATCTCCGAAGGTTGGCCGTGGATCGTTGCGAGCCTTAAATCCCTGCTCGAGACCGGAGTAGCACTGCCACCACCCGACGCGCAGCAGAAAGGGAATGCGTGATGAGTCTTTGCAGAGTTTTGCCGCTTCTCATCGGTGGCCTGGTTTTCGGGTCTGCTGCTGCGACCGAGCGCATGCTGGTCAAGGAAATCACGGTCAGGGCCTCGCTTGAAGACGTCTGGCATGCATGGACGACCGAGGACGGACTCAGATTTGTCTCCGAAAAATCCAATGTCGAATTACGACGAGGCGGTTCGTACGAGTGGTTCCTGCATCTGCCGCCTGACGACAACGGCCAGCGGGGTGGGGAAGGCGCGCGCGTACTCGCTTTTTTGCCGAAGGAAATGCTGGCCTTTTCGTGGCGGTTTCCACCGTCGATCCCTGCACTTCGGTACGCCAACGAAACCACGCAAGTCGTGGTGACAATGAATGAAACCGGTGACGGGGCGGTTCAGGTGCGGCTGACAGCCCATGAATGGCAGGACGGCGCAGCCTGGGACGCGGGATGGGCCTACTTTGACAACGCATGGGGAAATGTTCTGGCACGTCTCAAAGCACATCTGGAAAGCACGCCGGGAACCACCCCCCGGGAATAGCCCTTGCGACGCTTTTCCGCAGGCATGCATCCTGTATAGTACGATTCGGACTAAATGGAGCATGTGATGATGACTGCGACGAGAATGGTTTCGGCCGCTTTGCTGATGATTGCCCTTGTGTTGGCGGCCGCGCCCTGCGGCAACGCCGGGGATTTCGAGACCAATCCGGGCGATTTCAATTTTGACGGCAACACGGTGGTGTTGACGCTCACAGAGAACCCGATGCACCCCAGGGTGATGGTCGACGTGGGCGATGGCGAGCAGTACGAGTTCATTGTCGACACGGGTGCCTCCGTCAATGTCATTGACAGCAGGATCGCCGAGAGTCTGGGGTACGAGGTCATTGGTGAGACAGAGATCGGCGCGCCGGGCGGTCCGCAAATTCCTGCGAGCATCGTCAGGGTGCCGATGGCGAACGTTGGTGACGCGACGATCGAAAACGCCGACTTCGTCACCATGGACATCGACGGATTCAGTCATGGACAGACCCAGGGCATACTTGGACTGCAGCTTTTTCGTGAATACCTGCTGACATTTGATCAGACTGGAAGTCGCATCACGGTGTCGCGTGACAGCTTGTCCGCAGACGATGCGGGAGTATTGCCGTTTCAGGCCGAGTCTTCGCACATTCAGATCGATGTCGATGTCGCCGGGATGCGGGTCGCCACGCATGTCGATACTGGTTCGATGGGGGGGCTGACATTGCCCGCCGAACTGATGGCGTCACTGCCCTTGCTGGAGGCGGCGCAGTCGAGTGCCAAGGCTCGTCTGGTCGGCGGGGATCGTGAAATCAGCCTGGCGCAACTGAACGGCACCTTGCGGTTCGCAGATCTGAGTTACGAAAACCCTGATATAGGGTTCATGAGTCCATCGCCGGGGTATGGCAACGTCGGCGGTCAGATTCTCGGCGAGCTTATCGTGTCCGTCGACCAGCGAAATCATCTGATCGCGTTTCGTAAACCGGCGCGCGAGGCCATCGCGGCAGCGGACAACAAACTGCGTCGCCTGGGGGTCATGTTCCGAGGCTTGCCCGGAGGCAGCGTTCTGACGATAGCGAAAGTTGACCGGGGTTCAATCGGGGAACAAGCCGGCTTATTGGCGGGTGATGTTTTGTTGACGCTCAACGGAAGACCGACCGAGGACTACGATATGTCGGAGCTTGGAACGTTGTTCGGGAGCACGACTCCATTGCGCTTCAACATCGAGCGTAATGGCGTATCGAAAATCGTCGACATTCCATGACGGTGCAGTAAGTGCGCATTCTAAGTGAATTGGAAGGCGTGTCCCTGGGCGTTGTCGCGAAGCGTCAGCCGTGTACCGCCTATCGCGTTCGCAGCGAGCTCAAACAAGCACCGTCGTCGCACTGGCAGGCGTCCGCGGGATCCGTATACCCGTTGCTCAAGCGGCTCGAGGCAGAGGGTCTTGTCGAGACCACAACAGACGAGAATGACGGGCGCGGGCGGAAGTTGTTGAAAGTGACGTCTCGAGGGAAAATGTCCCTCAAAGCCTGGGTCATGGCCGGTGCCGATCCGGAATTGATTTCTTCGGTGACCGATCCGGTTCGATCGCGTACGTTTTTTCTCGACATTCTCAGCGCGCGAAAGCAAGGTGAGTTCTTGAACAACATGATCGCACTGATGGAAGACTATCTGGTGGAAACAAAAACGCGCATGGCACAGGGAAGAGCAAGCCGGGACGTCTACGACTACCTCGGTTCATTAGGTGCGATGAAAGTCACCGAGGCTCGTCTGGATTGGTTGCGTATCGTGCAACGGCGCCTGCGATAGCCGATATCCCTGCCGCTTACTACAAGCCCGAGCCCTGTACGCTGCCTGTCAACTTGTTTGCGTTCAGGTCGTAGACCGCACAGACGACTTCGCGGTCATCTTGCTTCCAGCTCTCGAGGGTTGGATACATCGTCGAAACGTCCAGCGACGACGAATCATAATCGATGCCGACAAATGCCTCGAAGCGTTCAATGCAGGATTGGTTGGCCAGTTCCCACAGAGCCTCATCGTCAGGGTACGTCTCGATGGTGAGATCGAAGACCGCGTAGACCTCATTGTCATGAGGCTCGGAACACGGCACGCCGGGCAGGCTGCTCACTTCGTCGCTCAGGCCCGCATCGTCAAAGCAGTCGCCGATTTGCATGCTAAAGGCGTCGACGTTTCCTCCTCGGACAATCGCCCCACTGTCATCGCGATCGGCTTCGTTTACCACGCCGTAGACAACAAATCCGAATGCGGCCGCTATGTAGATGATCCAGGTTCGCATAATTCCTCCAGCGCGGGAATGCTGCGGTATTAAGGGTGCAAGTCTGGGCCATAACTCTTGCAAAACAAGGGCATAGGTCTCGATTTAGGCTGCTGGACCACGCGGCAGTACAATGCCCGACGATGCCACACCTTTCCTCGCCAATCTGCCGCAGTCGATCGATGAATCGCTAATGGACCTGCGATCACTCGCCATCATCGTGGGCGGACTGCTGCTGTACTCGTTGGTCTCCGGCCGACTGCGGGGAACGATCATCACGGCACCGTTGGTTTTCATCCTCTTCGGTTTCGCCGTCGGCAGCGGCGGACTAAACCTTGCCGACATCGACGTAGGCCATTCAGCTATCCACGTCATTGCAGAATTCACGCTCATTCTGGTGCTGTTCGCCGATGCTGCACGCATCGACCTGGACCGCGTTCGACTGGATCACGACTTGCCCACCCGCATGTTGATCATTGGATTGCCGTTGGCGATTGTCGCTGGCACCTTCGTTGCTGCACTACTGTTTCCGTTTCTGTCGTTTTGGGAGGCGGCGTTACTGGCAGCATTGTTGGCGCCAACCGATGCAGCACTTGGACAGTCGGTGATATCCGCAAGAGCCGTACCGGTTCGAATTCGTCAGGCAATCAATGTCGAAAGCGGCCTCAACGACGGCATCGCTCTGCCCGCGGTTCTTCTTCTTGCTGCTCTTGCTGGTACCGGACAAGATGCAGCGCAGGCCGGTGAGTGGATTCGTTTTGGATTGTTGCAGGTCGTCATCGGACCGTTGGCAGGGATCGTGATTGGTTTCCTTGGAGCACGATTGCTCGATACAGCAATCGAGAACGGTTGGACAAGCACGGCGTTTCAGGGCATCGGTATCCTGTCGCTCGCTGTGCTTACCTACGTCGTGGCGGAGTTGATTGGCGGTAACGGATTCATAGCGGCGTTCGTTGGCGGGATGATGTTCGGCCACAGCGTTCGACACCCCTGTACCTTTCTGTTCGAGTTCATGGAGTCAGAGGGCCAGCTTCTCGTGCTGATAACTTTCCTGATCTTCGGCGCAGCACTGCTGCCGGAGGGCATTGCCTATCTGAACCCGACAGTCGTGCTCTATTCGGTGCTGAGTCTGACCGTGATTCGCATGCTCCCGATTGCGATATCACTATTCGGTTCCGGACTGGCATTGCCGTCACAATTTTTTCTCGGCTGGTTCGGCCCGCGGGGTCTTGCATCGATATTGTTCGTCCTGCTCATTCTGGAAGAGTCGGATGTGCCGCACCGTGATGAACTACTGGCCATCACGGTAGTCACAGTTGCGTTGAGTGCGTTGTTGCACGGTGTCAGCGCTGCGCCGCTCGCACGGCGATACGGTCAACTGGTCGATTGCATGGGTGAGTGTGAAGAAAGTCGGCCTGCAGCCGAACTGCCGCTTCGTGAAGGGCATCTCCGAACTGAACGCAGCACAGACGAAAGAGGAGAGCGATGAGTGCCGTCGGACAATTACCAGAGCTGAATATTCAATCCGTGGGTGAGACTCGCGACGCGCTGCATGCGTATGCGCGTATTCTCGGCGATTGGTTGAAGTCATGCCGGCCGAAGCGCAAGCATTGGTGGCATGCCAGCCTGCGACCCTCCCTGGCCGGTTTGACGACCGGTGTCGTAAACGCAGGACCAGACTTCGAGCTGGAGCTCGACTTGCGAGAGAGCCAATTGCTTGGGCGAACGTCAGACGGCACCGCGTTTACGGCAGCCTTGCAAGGCCAGCCGGCCTCGGTGCTTGCGCAAACCGTTGAGGACTTTCTATTGGCCAACGGTATCGATTCTGGATTGATTCCAGATGCTACTCAGTATGACAACAACGCGTTCAGCGGCTATGTGCCTGAGCATGCGCACGACATGGGCCAGGTGTTGCGTTCAGTCAGCGCAGCCATGGCGGAATTTCGTGCCGGTGTGCGCGAGGAATCGAGCCCGATACAGTTGTGGCCGCATCATTTCGACCTGTCGATGTTGTGGCTGCCAGGCGAGAAAATAGCCGGCCAGGATCCGCAGAATGAGGAATACTCGGACAAGCAAATGAACTTCGGCTTTACGTTCGGTGACGCGGGCATTCCTGAACCGTATTTCTACGTGACAGCGTATCCACTGCCCGATGGATTCTCGAGCCTGTCATTGCCGGCCGGAAGTCATTGGCAAACAGAAGGCTTCAGTGGCGTGGTGCTACGCTATCGATCATTGCTCAAAAGTCGCGACCCGAATAGCTATCTGCAGGACCTCTGGAATGGATTGTTGTCGGCCGGGCGAAATCAGATGCTCGACAATATTGATTGAGGACAACTGGAATGACGAATATCAACAATCGGCTCGAATGGCACCGCGTTGCTGATGTCGACGAGCTCCCCCAAGGGCGAGTCAAAACGGTGACCGCTGGTATCCACTCCATGGCGTTGACGCACATCGATGGCGAATACACGGCGATGGACAACCGTTGTCCTCATCAGGGCGGACCACTCGGCGAAGGCTCGATCGAAATTGGCAAAGATGGGCAATGCTTTCTGCGCTGTCCATGGCATGGCTGGGATTTCGACCCGAAAACCGGCCGTCCGCCCGGCGGGCACGAAGACAGCGGGCAGACCCTTTTCCCGGTCGAGGCGCGGGAAGACGGCATTTATGTCGGGCTTGAAGCCGACGCAGAGCACACCACGACCGTTACCGACGTCATGGCCGAAACCATGACCAACTGGGGGGTCACGACGGTATTCGGCATGGTTGGCCACTCCAACCTCGGGCTCGCCGATGCGCTTCGATTGCAGGAAAAGAAGGGGCGCTTGAATTACTACGGCATTCGACACGAAGGAGCCGCCGCATTTGCCTGCTCGGGCTACGCGAAACTTACCGGCAAACCGGCCGCCTGCCTGACGATCGCGGGACCCGGTGCCACCAACCTGATGACCGGGCTTTGGGACGCCAAGGTTGACCGAGCGCCCGTGTTGGCATTGACGGGGCAGGTGGATGCACAGGTGCTGGGTCCCGGCGCCTTTCAGGAAATCGACCTCGCGGCCGCATTCGCTCCTGTTGCTCGCTTCAGTCAAACAGTGCTGCACACGTCGAAGCACGCGGAACTGATGACGCTCGCGTGCAAGAACGCTTTGGTCGAGCGTGACGTCGCACACCTCATCTTTCCTGACGATGTGCAGACGCTGCCAGCGGACGATACGGTGAGCGCATCCGGCCCGCAAGGCCGCGTTGCTGCATCGACAATTGCCCCGGCCGGGGAGGCGCTCAACGACGCAGTTGCACTGATCCGGAAATCAACGCGGCCGATAGTGATCGTTGGTTACGGTGCCAGGGATTCGATGGATGACATCATCGGCCTGGCCGACCGGCTTAACGCACCGGTATTGACGACCTTCAAGGCGAAGGGCCAGATCCCCGACCAGCATCCGTTGGCGGCCGGTGTATTAGGTCGCTCCGGAACCCCGGTCGCCAGCTGGTTCATGAACGAGTGTGATCTCATCCTGGCATTCGGAACGTCTTTTTCCAACCACACGGGTATCACGCCCAAACGGCCGATCATCCAGGTCGATTTCGATCGTATGACATTGGGTAAATTTCACGGCGTCACGATTCCCGTATGGGCCGAAATCGGCGTCACGGCGAGACTGATTAAGGATGCGATCGCTGGCGCAACCCAGCTGGTCGATCAACGGCCGGAAAATGCCGAGCGCTGGGCGATATGGCGCAAGGAAAAACAAAATCGGCTGAGCGATGATGCCGGTGCGGGCTTGAACTCCGCGGTCGTGTTCGCGGAGCTCAGCGACGTCGTACCAGACGACGCAATCATCGCGGTCGATGTCGGCAACAACACGTATTCGTTCGGCCGCTATTTTGAGAGTCGAGGTCAACGGGTCCTGATGTCCGGTTATCTGGGCTCAATCGGTTTTGCATTTTCTGCGGCAATGGGTGCCTGGGCGGCAACTCAGGATCAGGCAGAGTATCGGGGCCGCAAAGTCATTTCCGTCAGCGGTGACGGTGGATTCGGCCAATACATGGGCGAGTTTACGACCGCTGTGAAATACAACATGAACATTACTCATGTGTTATTGAATAACTCGCAGCTCGGGAAGATTTCCAAGGAACAAAAGGCGGGCGAGTGGCCCGTTTGGCAGACCAGTTTGCATAATCCGAGTTTTGCAGCGTACGCAAATCTCTGTGGAGGCAAAGGCATCCGCGTCACCAAAGCGGAAAAATTGCGGCCGGTGCTCAATGAAATGCTCGCTCATCCAGGCCCTGCGCTGGTCGAAATAATCACCGATGCAGACCTGATATGACCGTCGGCACGCCTCCTGCATACGATTAGGTCGCCGGTTGGCGTATAATAGCGGTTGAAACCTATCCGTTTATTGAGTCTTCGGGCAATTCTGCCCAAATCCTCCTTTTTCGGTTCACGGCACACAGGAGGTAACAATGAGCGATGAGTCACTATTGATGGAGGACCCCTACCGGATCGACTCGGTAACGCCATCGAACCCCCCATCTGGCATGGTAGGTGCTGATTGGCACTGCTATGTCATTGTTCAGGGTAGCAATTCCATTCGCGGTTTTCGTCCGGGAAGCCACCGTGCTGTGACGAACGCGGTGCAGGAAATCGTTGCGCAACTGAATGAACGTCGGTTTGGAAAACGTGCGGCGCGAAAAACCCCTGCAAAGAAACGATAAGCACTCCGAGGTTGTTGCAGACGGTTGATCCGCGAAATCAGAATCACCATTGCAGGTATCACGCTGCTGCTTGTGGCTTGCCGGCCTGATTCGTCTCCCGAACTGCAGGTCGTCGGCAGCAGTGATTTCACGGTTCTTACTCTCAACCTTCATACGTATCAGGAAATCCGCAGCGAATCCGTGGCGGAGTCACAGTTAAGCGACAGATTGGCACGGGAACGGATCGTTGCTTACGGTCCACTGTTCGACCGAATCGCGAAGGGCATCAACGAACTCGACCCGGATATTGTCTGTTTCCAGGAAGTAGGCGAATGGTCCGGCGGCAACACGCAAAACCCTGATGCGGTGGTGTTCGGTGCGTCGGACAGCAACATGGTGCATCAAATTCTGCGGCGATTGGACGAGCACTACTTCTACACCATGGATTGGTCTCATTACGGCTTCGACGTCTGGCTCGAGGGTTCCGCGATTCTGAGCAAACATGCGTTCGTCGACACTGATTCGCGGTTCATCAGTAATCCGAGTAACGGTCGGTATCACTTCTGGAAGTCGAGAAATGTGCCGATGGCGCGGATCGACATTCCCGGGACCGGCGGTGTCAACGTGTTTTCGGTGCACACGGGTTGGTGGGACGACGAGGAAGAACCGTTCCAGGAACAGTACCGGAAGCTCCTGGACTGGGCTGGGGAAGTCCTGGCTCCGCATGGAACAACGGTTCTTTGCGGCGACTTCAATGTTCCGGCTGGCAGCAAGATGCAGGAGTTCATGACGTCAGGCACCGGCTACTCCGATCAATACGCGCTGGCGAATCCTGATGGATCGCTGGATATAACAATCGGCGGCGCGATCGATGGTTGGGAAAACAGCGATAGCGGTCAGCGCGTCGATTACATTCTGATGAACGACAACAGCCCTCTCAGGGTTGAGGAGGCACGTATCGTTTTCACGAAAGAGGCGTACGGGAACGTATCGGACCACGCTGGCATCTACGCGCGATTCTCTCAAAGCATCGAACAGTCGTCGCGATAACGAGTGGCCAGGTCCGCACATAGGCTATAACTTACTGATTTAATAAATTATTCAGAGATATTGTCAGGCGATGGTTACGTTCTTGCATAGCGATTTGCCACCGTGCCCTGCAGCTGTCCCGTTCTGGTCCCCTCCGGGGCTAAGGATTTTGCGCAGGCTGCCGCTAAGACATACTGAGGATCCGTCTTGTCCGGCGCTGCAACAGTGGAATCGACTGCGCCCGGGCAGGCGGCGACGTTGCGCAGCGAGAAGAGTGAGGAATGGCCGACACTACAAATCAGACGATCGGGCGCTACGAACTGATTCGGTCCGTCGGACGCGGCTCTCAGGGGTCCGTGTACCTGGCACGAGATCCGACACTGGATCGGTTTGTGGCGATCAAAGTCCTGACAGAAACGAGTGCGGGACTGAACACGATGACCGAGGACGGCACGCCGCTCGAGGCGCGTATATCGAGCAAACTGAAGCACCCCAATATCATCCCCATTTTCGATGCCGGCGAATGCAGCGCGGGCCCGTACCTGGTCTTCGAGTACGTCGAGGGAAAATCACTGGCGCAGGTGTTGAAGAACAGGGGAGCCATGTCTGTTGAGCAGGCTGTGCCGCTGATCACTGCGATTCTGAATGCAGTCGCAACAGCACATGCCGCGGAAATATTGCACCTCGATCTGAGCCCGCGAAACATTCTTATTGACGCCGATAACGTGCCGCGTGTGATGGACTTTGGCCTGGCACAGTACGTGAGCATTGCGCGTGAGCCAAAGGAGTTTGCAGCCGGCACACTACGCTATATGTCTCCGGAACACTTTCTCGGGAATTCTCTGGGTCCCGGGACCGATGTTTTCGCGTTGGGTAGCACGTTTTACGAGGTCGTCACGGGCCAACGCGCGATGCGGGGCAGGGTCCGTGAACAGATTCAGTTCATGATCATCTCGGGGGGTGTCGACTTCGAGCCACTTCGGGAAATACCGCACGGCGATGCGTATGCACGATTTCTTTCGGGTTCTCTCGAGAAACGCGTCGAGGGACGATACGCCGACTGCTCGGTGATGGGTGAAGCATTCGAGTTGTTCCTCAACGACACGGGGCTTGCTGACAAAGCGCGGGCCGATGGCTCAAATCACAGCACGATCGACTTTCTGTTACGACGGATGCAGCGTACCGGTGATTTTCCAACGATCTCCCGAACGTTGTCGGATATCAATCGGCTGACAGGAGACGATCGATCGGCGAATGCGGATAAACTGTCCAACGTCATCCTGCGCGACTTCGCGCTCACCGGCAAGTTACTCAAACTTGTCAATTCCGCCTTCTACGGTACGCGTGCGTCCGAGATTACGAGCGTCTCGCAGGCCGTTGTTTTTCTCGGCGTGGAAAAAGTACGAATGACGGCTAACAGTCTGACCTTCTTCGGTCACATGAAAGGCGACTCGGCCGTACTCAAGGACTCTATGACAAAGTCATTCCTGAGTGGGCTGATTTCCCGTCACCTGGCGCAACGCGAGAAGTTGCCGGAAGCCGAAGAAGCCTTTATCTGTGGCATGTGCCAGAACCTCGGTGAGAATCTTGTCATGTATTACTTTACCGAGGAATTCGAGGATATCAACGAACTGCAGCGGACCAAGGACCTGGACAAGCCGGCTGCCGCGCGGGGCGTGCTCGGTGTCAGTTATTCCGATCTCGGCGCTGCAGTTGCCAAAGCCTGGAATCTTCCCCATCCGATTATCGAGTCCATCCGCGGCGTTCCGCCCGGACCCCTTGCGCCGCCCGAGTGTGAAACAGACAGACTCCGGGATTTCGCAGTTTTTGCGAATGAACTGTGCGACCTGTTTCAACGTTGTGAGCCAGACGAGATTCAAGGTGCGATGCACCAGCTTTTGACGCGCTTCGAACCGAGTTTTTCACTGGAGCAGGAATATTGCGAAAAGCTGATCAGTGCGGGCTTCGAAAAACTGAAGCAATACGCACCGATCTTCGAGATCGATGTTTTGTCCAGCAGTTACTGCCAGCCGGTACAGTCCTGGCTGGATGCGCAACTGGAAACCCAGGTGCATGATGAAGACAAGGCTGAACCAGTGGCCGGCCGGCGGGCCATCTGACTATTCGACCGCTGTCAGTTCTTATTGAATTCAGTATGCTCGCTGAGAAACCTCAGCCATCCTTCTTCTGCATCATCTCGAGGAGTCTTCGCTCCGTTGACTACGGCGATGAATCGCTCCTCTTCCGGGTGGAATGGAGTGAGCGAGCCATTTGACAAGGCCATCAGGTATTTTCCGTAGTTGCGGATCGAATACTGCGCTCGTGGGGAATATCCTGGCCCCAGCGCCACGTCATAACCACCCTGGTGTAGCAGATCAAGTTGAGCCGGCGGAAACGCGTTCTTCACCGTCTCCATTCGTTCGAGAACATGCGCCGCGACTTCTTCACTGTTAAGAATGTCCGTATGGGTGTTGTCAAAACCAAATTGTCCGCTCGCCTGACGTTGGGCCTGCGGATGCAACTGACTGTTGAGCGCTACTACGCCATCGCTGTTTTCGCCAATCTTGATGGCGCTGGGGTTTTGGTACGCATAGATCAATTCATGATGGACAAAACCCGGCAGGGGTTTTCGATAAAGATTGCCAATGAACGGGTTTTCGGGATTCAGGTCCCGCCACGAGGGCAAGACGATGAGACCGTGATCTTCTCCGGACGTCGCCGCCGAATGCCCACCGAAGGGAGTTGCCATCGTGACAAGTAAATGGACCTGATTCTCGGTTTGTCTTGACTGGTACTTGTTGATCGCTTCTCTGACGACAAGGCCGCCCATGCTATGGGCGACAATGATCATGGGCATACCACCTGACTGATAGACTTTTCCCGAGAGGAATATTTGGAAAAAAAGCTCGGCCAATTGATCGAGGTCACCGCCAGACGGGTAGTGAAAAAACCAGGGCTTGTATCGCTGGCGATCCAGTCGTCCGATCAAGGTCTCGAATTCGCGTGCGCTTCCGCCTATGCCGTGGACAAGAACAACAGGAATCTTGTAGCCGAGATCTTCCTCGAGGGCATAGAACATCGTGGGCGCCTGTTCGAGAAAAGACGCGGGATCGTACATGCCCAACGTTGAGAAGCCACTGTCGAATATCGGATCATCCAGGTCGCGAATGGTCCCGGCTGGGAAAAAAAGTGATTCGGCACGGCCACGAGAATCAGGTACCGCAATCGAAATATCCCAATCGACCGTGATCGGTGCGGTCAGTTGCACGTCTATCTGTCCCAGCACTTTGTCCGGCACTGACGCGCTGCTTAGTTCGATCACCCGCTTCCCTATGACTTCTGAGGCCTCGAATGCGCCGTCACTATCGATATCGGCAAATACGAGAATATCAAAGTGGCCCTCCGGCAGATTCAGACCGAAGTGCGATCCAGCCACCTCGAAGTACATTGTGTCTACACGTTCATTGGACCGGTACTTACTGGAAAACGCGGCGATTGCTTTTCTAAATCCGGCGTATCGGCCCGCGGTATCATCGCAACGCCCATGCACGAAAAACGTATCCCTGTCGAGCATGTGCTTTACATTGAGTTGCCCTGGTTCGGCGTTTTGAATTCGAGCGTATTCCGCTTGCACGGAGGCGTACTTGATGTAGGTGCAAGAGCACATGCAGAGCGCCATGCAGATCGTGAGCCCTATCTTGACGGGCATGACCAAAGCGGCTCAGACACCTTCGGGGTTGACGGATTCCGCCGAGCTGTGCGCCGCGATATCGCGGGAAGGCTCGCCGCCATCGATGTTTTTGCCGGTCGGTAACCAGGCACAGACGAGATCGGGATTCACCCACACCGTGCGGCACTCCGCCGGCACGAAGTACTCGACGAAGACCAGATCCTCGTCGCCGTCATTAATAAAATTGTGCCTCTCGAATTCGTAATTGTAGAGCGTGTCTCCGGCGCGAACTGGATGCGGCTCCTCACTGAGCAGCGCTGTGCCGTTACCGCTGATGATGTATTGAAAATGCTCCGCACCTTCATGATGGTGATTCGACGCCTGCGTACCGGGAGGGTAGATGATCATCTCTCCTTTGACGGCTTTCGTTCCAAACAGCGTCGGTGTCACGAGGTAGATTCGCGTGCGGGCATCGTGCTCCGAATCGAGGGCCGGCTCTGCGCGCCAGTCAACGCAGCGAAACTCCAGCGAGGATGCCGCAAAGCCCGGATCGAACCTGTCTGCATTCGGCACACCGGCATACAGGACGACGGCCGCGTCGGTGGTGCTCAGGGTGCCGGAAAAGCCGGGTGGCAGGAATACGACGTGAGAAGTGGTCAGATCATATTGCCCGGCCGATCCATTCAGCGTTGCCTCGCCCTCGAGTAGCTGAAACCAGGCAAGATCGGTCGTAGCGACCTGAATCTCGTTGCTCGCGCCGGCGTCGAAGCTCCAGCGATCCAGCAGCAAGCAGTCGTTGTTCACGCGTTCGGGCGTGATCAAGGCCTGACGGGTGACGCCGTCCGCCATCGAAACCGCATTGATGCTGTCACAGTTGAAAAGTACAGGCATATCACGATACCTCCGCCGATGAATGGCCTGCCCATCATAGCAGGGCGCCACTTGATGATGAATTGACCTTGCTTCTGGAGGAGCACTCTTTATTCTGTGGCGATGAGCGATGTCCATGCCAGCAATCTGCGGATGATCGGGTTCTCACTGCCCGCGCTCGGATTGAACATGCTCGTGACCGCCGTCTTCGTGTTCCTGCCCGCGCTTTACGCAGAGCATCGGGGCCTCGGTGCCGCTACGGTCGGCCTGATTTTCCTGCTGGCGAAGTTCGTTGACATGATCGCTGCCCCGATCTGGGGCCTGTTCATGGACAGCTACAGGACTCGCTACGGCCGCCGCCGGCCGTGGCTCGCTCTGTCAGTACCGATTCTCGTGCTGGCGATATCGATGCTCTACAGGCCGCCGGAGTCAGCCACAGGTTTCTACCTGTTCATCTGGCTCAGCACCTTGTACATAGGCTGGGACGCATGGACCATCAGTCACACCTCCTGGGCCATGGAATTGTCTCGTGACTACGATCGTCGCTCTCGAATTACGGGACTGCTTCAGGTGGGCGTCATGGTCGGCGGAATTCTGATCAGTCTGGTACCGGCGCTCATGGAACGCATGGGATCACCCACCTACGAAGAAACGGCGTCGGCCATCGGCTGGTTCATGATTGTTGTTCTGCCTCTGACGGCCATCATCTGCCTGCTTAGCGTTCCGGAGCGCGCAACTCCCAATCGCCCGCATCTGGGGTTCAAGAAAGGTGCAGCGATCGTGCTCCGTAACCTGGCTTTGTTGCGGCTCCTGGTGGCCAATTCATTGCTCACGTTCTCAACCTACTTCGTGCAGGGCTTGTTTGTCTTCTTCGTATCCTACACTCTGCATCTCGAAGAGAGGATCGGATTTATTCTCGTTTTTCTCGTGATCGGCGGACTGATTGGGCTGCCGGTCTGGGTCAAGCTGTCGCAGAACCTGAGCAAGCACGGGGCGATGCAAATAGCCGTTACGGCGGGTGCCATAGCACCTATGTTGTTACTCGTCCTGCCGCCGGGAAGTGTCGTCCTGACCACGGCTGCATTCCTGATCGTGGGGCTCAATACGTCGGCGAATGAATTCCTGCCCCGCGCGATGATGGCGGACGTGTGCGATCAGGATCATCTGCAGAGCGGCTCTGAAAGGATGGGTCTCTACTACTCGCTCCTGCAGCTTTCGAGCAAGTTCGCATCGGGTATCGGGATCTTCATTGGTTTCTCTTTCCTCTCGCCTTTCGGTTTTGACCCGGCATTGGGTTCGGACAATGCTGAGGACGCGCTGCAGCGCCTGCGCTATCTGATCGTTGCGTTACCGGTGGTCGCGTATGCGATCGTCATCGGGCTTATGTGGCGTTACCCCATTAGCCGGGAACGCCAGCGCAAAATGCGCGACATCATCGAGGAACGAGAGAGAATGGCATTGCGCAGTTCCACGGATTGACAGGTGAGTCGATGGCGAACAACAATTGTTCGTCGAGGTAATTCGGTAGACGAACGAATCTGGCTCCACAAGCCGGCTTTCTGTGTGCGGCGCTAATTCTTTTTGACGCTGTAGACAACGTCGACATTGTTGACCGAGCCGGACCTCGATTCCAGGACGATCCGGCTGTTCAATTGGTAGCGCAACAGCAAGGTGCCGAGGTTGTCGACGATGCCATAGGCGTACTCGACCAACAGGCGGCGTCCAAATTGCTTGCCAGCTACAAGCTGCTGTTGGCCCGAACCACCCCTTACGGCAAGCGTGTCGAGACCGAGCTGGTCGCTGATGCGTGACACGACGCTTCCCGCGGTGCTGAGGCCCAGCGCGAAGGCAGCCTGGTTAAGCATGTCTCCCTGCTCGGCATTGGCACTGACCAGTGGTCGGCCAGTCAGCAAGTACGATAATGATTCCGCGTCACCGAGAACCGGATCGCTGAAAACTTCGGATCGCGGCTGCGCCGGTGTGCCCGTCAAATGCAGTCCGGCAACCACGCCGTCGCTCGCTGTACGCGTCGCGCGAATGTCCAGCACCGGATTATCCAGCGGACCATTGAATATCAGCTCGCCGCGTTCGATCTGCAGGTTTTGCCCATAGGCCTTGTAGTGGCCTTCCCGCAGAACGAGGCGGCCGGCCCCGGCGTACGGAGACTTGCTGCCGCCGCTTATGCGTACCGCACCCTCGAGGCCGGTCGTCAGGCCAAATGCCGAGAGTGAGACAGATTCTCCGAGAACCGTTCGCACGTCGACAAAAAGTTCCCGGCGTACGGTCTTCTGCGTCTCGTCCGCGCGATGCACAATCACGTCGGCCGAGGCTTGCTCAGCCGTGTCCGGCACCTCATGAAGCGTGATGCTGGCATTGGGAATGCCCAGCTTGCCGCTGATGCGAGCCGCCCGATCATCGAGAACGACATCGATGGAAGGCGATGCCGCAAGCTGCCACTCGGGCAAGCGCAGTAGCGCGAAGTTGTCGCCCTCCAGCGTTAGCTGCGTGCGTATTCCCTCGGTCGAAGTCAGGGTGGTCGCACCAGTAACCGACAGATGGCCTTCACCGGATTTTGCGGTGCCGCCAAGGCTCAGACGACCGGTCTCGAGTTGCCGCAAGCGCAAGCTGACGTCGGTTACCGCGACACCAGTCCGTCTGACCTCAAATGCACCGTCCCGCAGGACAATTTCGCCGACGAACTCGGGCGCAGCCATGCTGCCTGACACATCCACCCGGCCGCCGATGTGGCCGGCAGTTTTCGTGACATCGGGATAGAGAAATGAGATCAGGGACAAATCGCTGAGCTCGAGAGCCGCACCTCCCGTTACCGGCGACCGACCGTCGAGGATGTCAGCAAGCCCAATATTCGCGCTGGCACGGGCTGACTTATCCGTCGCAGCGAGCTGAAGTTCAGCATCAAGACGGTTATCGACAATGGATGCCTTGAAGGTGGCCAGGTCGAAATCCGCTGTGATCTCGTCGTCTTCATAAACGGCACGGAGGCCGAGATTCGGGATATTTATATTGGCATTTGCGTTAAGGCGCTGGTCCAGGAACTCGCCGTTGGCATCGGCCTCGATGACACCGGCAATACTCGACGCTTCCGGCAGGTTCATCGGCAAGGCGGCGAGTGGCAATCCACTGACCGAGGTGCTGAATCGCAACGGCCCGGCCTCTTCGAAATTCAATTCGAAGCAGGCAATTCCGGCGGGAGATACAGCGGCGAGACAGAACTGTTCGACATTGACGGCCGCGACAGAGACGGAGACACCACTGGTTTGTTGCAGTACCCACTCCCCTAGCGCATCGCCGCGCACCGACAATGACTCGACTGAGCCGGACCACCGCTTTTCGACATATTGACCCGTGGCTTGCAACTCTGCCCGGCCAATTGGTGAATCAATCTGCGCGGCGAGTTCATGTGATCGGGCCGAACCATTGCCATCAATGGATACGGACTCAAAGTTGTTCTGGCCGATGCGCGCATGACGAGCGCGTAAGGCGATCCTTCCGGCGCCGACCATTGGCAGGGCAAAGCGGGTTTCGAGGTGATCGACAGAGTAGTCCTGCCACGTCAGCGAAGACATTTCCAGATCGCCTGTCAACGCGGCGCGACTGGGCCCCGAGCTCAGGCGAAGCTCGCCGTTGACCGCGCCGGTGGCATCCACGAGCAACTGGCTTATATCGGGTAATCGCAGAGCAGCGTTGACATCGAGCGCTGTACCGTAGCTGCCGTCGAAAACTGCGTGATTATCGCCTACATCGACGCGCGCGTTCTTGAATCGAAGCACCTCATCAGCATAAGTCAATGCCGCAGTACCTTTGACCGGATAGCCATTGAGGTTGCCTGCCAGGCTTTCCATGGCAGCGCTCGCAAAAACGCGCTGATCGACAATGCGGCCGGTCGACGTACCTTGCAAGTGCAGCCGGCCGCCAAGGGTCTGATCGATAACAGCGGGGTCGATGTCAGCAATCTCGTACGACAGGTCCCAGTTCAGTTCTGGAACGATCATGATCGAACCGTTCGCAGTCAGGTGTCCCAAATCGCTGGCAACGGATATCGACTGAACAACGATCTGCTGTGAGTCGCTGTTGCCGCTCAGCGAAACGGAGAGTGGGGGTGTCGCCGCGGTTTCGACGGTTGCGCTGCCGTCGAAAGTGAATTGACGGTTTGTGCCGTCTACATAAAAGGACCCGTCACGAACCGCTATGGAACGTCCATCCGCCGTGGGGATATTCACGAGCTGCCAGGTATTTTGGACATTGACGTGAAGTTCTTCGTCAGTAACGGCTATCGAACCAGTCGTGGCAATGGCGTAGGGCTCTGTCAGGTCATGCTGAATTTCGTACCGCGAACTATTGCCGCTCAGCACAAGGTGACCAGCAAGCGACGGCTGTTCAGGCATTCGCAGCGTCCACAGGCCATCCAAAGAACTCTCGTAGGGGCTGGCCAGGCGCATGTTTCCGGACAATTCGATATCGCCCAGATCACTGCCGACGCTGAATATTTCCAAATCGAGTTCGGGCCCGGACAGTCGGCCACCTAACTTGATCTGATCAATCCGATACTCGCTATCGTCGATCTGAACACGAATGTCCGTGATTGACGCGCCGGCAAGCGAGACATCTATTGGAAGATCAAGTGCAAACGATTCCGTGTCCCGATCGCTGTCGGAACGATCAGCAACCGATACGCTAACGACCCGCACATCGAGAAGAGAGACAATAAGGTTTCGTCGGAGTAGTGGTCGCAATTCGAATTGCGTGCGCACGCTATCAACCGAAATAAGCAAAGACGCGTCGTGCCAGTTAATCGAATTGAGCTGCACGCCGCGCAACAGCGTGCCGTCGACACTGGCGATGCTGATTTCACCCGGCAGCACCGGCACTGCTTTTGCAAGCAACCAGCGTGTACCGCTCTCTGTCGCTACAAGCCAGAAGATCACAGCCACGCAGATCAGCAGAGCACCAAAGGCAATGCCAGAAAACCAGCGCGCGATGCGCCGAATCACAGATCCGCTCCGAGTCGTACATGCAGACGGACGCTGCGGTCGACCTTGTTTAGCGGGTGAGCAAGATAGAATCGCAGCGGGCCCACCGGCGAGAGCCACTTTACGCCCAGTCCCGCACCGACAGCTGCGTCGACTTCGGAGCCATCGAAGGCGTTTCCAGCGTCGACGAACGCCGCGCCGTACCAATTACCGCGCAGTCGATGTTCGTACTCAATGCTGGCAATCAGCAGGTTGCTGCCGCCGATCACATTGCCTTCATCATCCTCCGGGCCAAGCGTGTTATACCCGAAGCCACGGACGGATTCGTCACCGCCTGCAAAAAAGCGCACTGACGGCGGGAGGTCGTCGAACTCCGATTTGCTCGTAACGCCGAACGACGCGCGCGCAAGAAGTCGACTGTCGTCGGTGATCGATCGAACCCACCTGGCCCACACCGATGCCTGAATAAACGTCGTATCGGATCCAATGGACCGGCCGGAACCGCGAACCTCGAAGCCAAAGCGACGGCCGCGCGTCGGAAATACCTGCCGGTCCGAGCGTCGGTGGTCGAACGCAATGGCGGGCAAGACCATAGTGCTGGTGCCTGTCTCGCCGCCGATATCAAATCGATCGTAGTTCACATCGACTGACAGCGTCCGTATCCATTCTGGCCGGAGTTTTTTTGATCGCCGGATGCCGAAACGTGCTGCGTCGCTTTCAAAGGTATCCGTGTCTTCAAATGTGAGTGCGGCTGTATAGCTCATCCATTCGCTGCGCGGATCTGCCAGGGGCTTGCGATACTCCGCCGTAATGCCTTGAATTACGGACGCTATGCTCGTGTTGATATTGAATCGATGGCCCTTCGTGTTTACGCGTCGATTGTGGTAGCCGGCCCTCAATCTCGGCCCGGTATCGGTCGAGAAGCCGGCACCGACCGTGTATTCGATCCGGTCTGCCGGCTCGAGCTGAAGGCGAATGGGAACCTGATTATTCTGTGCCTGCTCGGTTTCCGGCAGCAGCTCGATGCGACGGAAATAGCCGCTGGCGGACAGGTCGGAATAGGCCCGGGCGAGCAATTGGGAGTCGTACGCGGTTCCACTGTCGAATTCGAGATGAGCTATGACGAGTGCCGGGTCAAGAAATGCCTGGTCTTGCCGTATCTCACCAAAATCGTAGCGGGGGCCGCTCGCGAAATTCAGTGAAACATCCGCAGCGAACTCATCCGGCCAAACGTCGATCGAGTTTTCGGTGAATTCGGCTTCCAGGTAGCCGCGTTCGGCTGCACGAACCTGTAAAGACTTCTTCAGTCGTTCGTAGTCTGAGTGACGCAGCTGTGCGCCGGCAGTGAGTGGTCTTGGCGATATGAATTCAGCAAAGGCCGGGTCGTCAATAGCGGGCCCGGACACGGCGATGTCGACGTTTCGCAGGTTGACCGGTCTCCCCGCATCGATGTACAGCGTCGCGCGCCAGCAATCGTCATCTCGTTCGAGGCTGGACTGAATGACAGGCGAGTAATAGCCAAACGGTTCCAGGGCGCTCCTGGCTTCCGCTTCGATCGTACGGAAGCGCCGCCGGACGCGCCATTGCTCGGCGTTGCACGGTTCTGTCGCAAGCGTGACGTAATTGCGAATATTGCGAGACAATTCATCGTCAACGCCCCTGATCTGCAGGTCCGCAACAGCTGCCGACGGCAGGAGCAGGCAAGCCAGCAATACAACGGCTCGCCGCCGGCGGCCGGTCAGGTATTGCACGATAGTGCTCATCAGCGTGTGGTTTCGACAGGCGGGCTGCTGCGGGCGTCAAAACCACCTCTTCCAGCGAAAGAATGCCATGAGTCCGACAGCAGCGACCACCATTACGACAACGGACCATACGAAGCCCAGCGGGCTTTCCAACCCGGGCAGTCCACCGACATTCATGCCGAGGAGCCCGGTCACGAAAGTCAGCGGCAAGAAGACGGCTGCGACC
>JAOTVR010000170.1 GCA_029863305.1 Gammaproteobacteria bacterium
CCGGCCTGGGCACTGTGGGACTGCTGTGGCGGTTCGGTATTCACGGAAGTCGATTCCGGAGACCCGGCCTACGGCAACGTTGCGCAGTTCACCTATCTGGCCGCGCCGACAGTGAACGGTTTCGATTCGGTCGCTGCCGGAGGCGAGGACCTGAGCAGTCTTGCCGGTGGCACACTGGAGTTCGATGTGTTCCTGGCGAACCCGCCTAACGCCAGCGCCCCGGATCCTGGCACCTGGTTGATCAAACTGGAAGGCCCCGGCGCAAACCCGGCCCTCGAGGTGCCGATTACCGACAGTGTCGAAGGCGTACAGCCTCCGGTAGGCGCCTGGCAGCACTACACCTTCAATCTTGACGACCTGGGCTTCCCGCTGGACGCCGTCAAGATCGTGATGATATTCCCCGCCTGGGGAACCGGTAACGGTGCGGTTGTGTGGTACGACAACGTCAGATTTATAAAGCCACCGCCACCTCTCTGAGGCGAATCGCAGACTAATGCGGGACGCGGCCTACCGGCCGCGTCCCTTTTTTTTGGGCGACTTGAATTGCCTGATGATCTGAACCGTCAAAGTTCGTCACCTTTCATGCTTTGACGCATGGGCGGCAGACGGCCGCGACGCGAATCAGCGTATCGGCAGATCCTTATCAATGAGGTCGATGATGTCATTGGCCTCTTCCACCCGTATGCCCAGCTCCCCGCCATCGTCATCGCGTTCAGCAACGCACGAGTGGGATCCGCCGATTTCTGGTGGCTCTTAATAAACCAGGGAATGGGACAGGAATTCGGCCTTTAGTGACACGAGCATGCGACGCTCCTCAATACGCCCCCTCGGGCCTGGCTCGACCGTCGCAGTGCGGCCAGGCGCGGTCTTCTGCGGTGCAAGTCACGGAGCGTCATCATGTGCGCATTGGAAGAACAGCTCTTTTATCGATTCGAACTTCTCGCAGCCGATATAGGTAAAGACCAGCATTGACGCGCGCCGACATTTTAGGAAACTGCCGATTCGGCGCCTGTTACACGATCACATAAATAGGGGGGCACGTAATGTTACATAAGCAGTCAGGAGCAATCTTCTCTTATTCGCACTTGCATACCCTGATCGTGACGCTTGCCGTAGCCTGCATCGGTATCGCTGGACCAGCGGCCGCTGATGACGGCACAGGATTCGACACAGACGGCACCTGGGATTTCCTGATGGCCTACTTTGGGGATGACCCTTACAAGGACCATCAGGACTTCGTCGAAGACAATGGCCCGGAAACTTGTTTTTCGTGCCACGAACTCAACGGCATCGGGTACACGAATGGTTTCGCACCCGGTTGCCTGACCTGCCATGAACCACAGTGGGAAGAGGAAGATTACGCGCACCTTCCTGCGGTGCGTTCATTCTGGGTCATGTTTCATGATGCGATTTTTGGCGCGGACTCCTGGCCGGTAGAGGATCACCCGGATTACGTCGAAGACAATGGCACAGGACAATGCTCTGCTTGCCACAGTCTGGACGCCGGTGGTTACGGCAACCCGCCGGGCCTGCCGGGGCCAGGATGTCTGAGCTGCCATGACGTCGAGTGGGATGACGACGAAGACGAAGAGGAAGAGGAAGAAGAAGAAGAAGAAGAAGACGACGACGACGAAGAGGAAGACGACGACTGATATTCAGTCAAACAACATTCCTCCCGAGCCCCGCGCATGCGGGGCTTCTCTTTTGTGGAGGCCGGATGTTCGCTTTGGGGTCATCACCAGCCCCAGCGTATAACTGGCGAGCGGCTGGAGTCGGCCAGGAATTTGAACGGGGTCTGGCGCAAATCCTCGAGTTCACCGATGCGACAGGATTTCCTTGCCTGTTCAGCGCTTGCCGAAGTACTTGAGCGAGGCAACGACCCCAGAGCATACCTGGGGTCGTTGCGCGCCTGACTACTTGGCGGGCACGGTCTCTTCGCCCCGGTACATGCGGTTACCGCTGCAGGTCGAGACTTCCGCGAATTCAGCGTCGAACTCGGATTCGGCGTCGACAACCTTGCCCCAGGTAGCGATATCCGGATAGGTGTCAACCCACATAAAACCACCGAGGTCACCGACGATAGTCGAGACGAAGGAACTCGTGATCTCGTCCGAACCACCCGTTGAGCGAGCCCACTTCAGCCATCTGGCATTGATGGCCATAGCGTCTTCCTTGGTGCTGCCATCTTTTAATTTGCAGGAGTACACGATTGAGACCGGCTCTGCATGGACAGCGACCGAAAGAAGCAAGAATACCGATGTTACGGTGGCCAACATAATTTTCTTCAACATGATTGAGTCCTTCTCTTGTTTTAGTTGCGACCACTTCAGTATAGAAGAGGAATTTCGTTTTGCTAGCCCGCAGCGAGCCTTCGCGAATTGAACTAAGCTCTAATGGCGTGGGAGCTCCCGCTTGATCCTGCGATCAACCGCGCGAGCACGCGAATCCCGAAAACCAGAACCAACGCCCCAGCGGTGCTTGCTGCCATGATCAGACCTAATCAGCGCTGACAATATCCTTCGATTCTGGCAACCAAAACTTGTTCAGATATCGCGAATACGTTTTCGTGTCCCGCCAACAGAGGAATCGGCTGGCGATTACAATCTTCAGTGCGCCTTGGCAGCGTGTCGTGAAAGACTTTTTCCAGTATCTGTACGTGACCAGCAGGATCCTTACGTCTGCGTTTTTCAAGTTGCTCCAGCGTTGCACGCCATTTGACCAAAGTGTCCGCATCGCCTGCCTTTAGTGGCGCGTACTCGGTACTCGTAAGATACGAAATTGGCGGTAGCGCGTAGTTGAACGCCAAATAAGCGACTCTCTGTCTCTGATGGAGCAAGTAGTTGCGCAGCCCTTCCTCGGATTGTATGTCGAACAATGCGTCCAGAAAAACCGGGTTCGACCAATCCGGGAACAAAACCGGGGCGTAGGGAGGGCGTGGTTTCTTGGACAGGCAGTCCACTCGGTTTATCAATTCGACCGCATAATCCTGCGTTGCGGTCCTGAACCAGATTTCGGTCTCAGTGAATTTGAGCTGGCCCAGCACATCCAATATTTCGATCAAGCTCGTCATGACTCGAGAGAAGTTCAGAGTCGCATGATCCAAGAATGCCTCTTCATCATGCACGTGAAGGGTGTTCGTATCGTTATCCGTAGCTTGTTGTGCCAACCGCAGCGATTGCTGCTGGCGTGATGCTGCCTTTGCCGGATCGGCGTACCGGCCGACAAGTAGTGCTCGTGGCAACTCTGCCTGCCTCTCTTACGCCGTCAGAGTCAATGCTTACGACCAACGAGATACCAAGCACTACTATGACCAGGCCGCAGACAAGAAACAACACGGTAATGCGACGCTTGTTGAGATCCATGATCTTAGGTCTCGAAATGGATCTGCGGCGATCGTTTGCGATGGATTGCTCTTATTCCAGCATACGCTACCGTCAGTCGGAACAGGCGCGTTGCTCGCACGCCGCTATCGCAGCACCCTCAAAAGTCCCACTGCAATTCTAATTGCACCGTCCTCGGTTGGACGTATGTTGAACTCACCAACGGAAACGGCTCAACCGTTTGCCTGAAAACGGTAGCTTCTTCATCGAATAAGTTGTTTGCAGACAAGTACGCTGCCCAGGACTCCCCCTCTATTCCGAAGCGGACGAACACTACATCGTAGCTATCGTTAGCCACGATCGGCGCATTCAAGACATTCGTGTGCGTCTCTGAACGATAGGCCCAGCGGGCGAATGCGGTGGCATTCAGTTTCGAAGTTACGAGCCAGGAATAGTAGGCAGACAGCGACAACTTCGTTTTCGGTGTTAGCGGAATGCTGTTTCCCTTCTCCACAACAACACGCCCGAGCGAATCCAGTATGGTCTCTTTCATTTCCGTGTCGATCAGCGCCAGAGACGCGCCCAGGACCAGGTTATCCGTCGCTTGAACAGTGAATTCAATTTCGGTGCCCAACGCCCCGGCTTCGCCGGCATTCGAGGTGTAGAAATACAGCCCCGTGGCGCGCTGACCGACCTGGATGCTGCGCCAACGATTGAAGTAGACGGAGGCATGCAGCTGCAGCCTGTCATCCGACATCCGGCTCTTAAAGCCTGTTTCGTAAGCCCAGAGTTCTTCCGCTTCGAATTGCAGTGGGATCACATTGGGGACAAACACGGAACTAAGGTTGATTCCGCCGGCACGAAATCCCTTGGCCGCCCGAGCGTAGAACAGCTTTTGGTCGCCGGTCCAGGAAAGCCCGATCGACGGTGCAAAGTCATCGGCCGATGCACTGTCGCCGAATGTTGTCCCCGCTACTGTCCCGAAGATTATAGAAGACGTTAACGCGGTGCGTGTGGTCGTCCGATCATCCGCGTAATATCGCCCGCCTGCTTGTAAGGCCCATCGGTCACTCAGCTTGTAGTCGACTTCCCCGAACAGGGCGTAGGAGTTAACCTCGATGTCATACCGTACTTTGGCGATATCGAGAAGTCCCATATCGGGTATGTCGACTTCCACGACCAGCCCTCCGCCACGTTGATGTCTCTTGAAGAACGCACCGGCCGTCCAGGTCAATGTATCGTTGTTTGATGACAGCCGGAACTCCTGGATCAGGCTGTCGGCGGTCCTATCGAGCTCTTGGGCAAAACTGCCCGGCGTTCCGAATTGTGCCGTTGTAAGCTGGCTGAAATCATCTAAAGAGTATTGCTCTGAATCAATATAGGAAGTGACCGATACAAACGTGCCCAGGTCCAGGTCGTAATTTAGTGTGAGATTGTACAGCCGGGCGCGATTGTCTTGCGGTGACAGTCTGAGTGGTGGCGCCCACAACGGCCCCTCACTGCGCGGGTCGAATGCGCCACGCGATGTTGCCCAGGAATTCGATTCCAGGTCTGTCGACTGATCCATGTAGGACAGCTGTAAGTCCGTTCTGTCGTTCGGCGTCCACCCCAGGGCGAGCCTAGCGCCCCTGTGGTCCACATCGTTGGCATCCTCAATTCCGAGATCCGGTATGTCGATATAGCCGGGTCGGTCGGCTGTCGACAGGTTGATTCGCAGCGCCAACT
>JAOTVR010000074.1 GCA_029863305.1 Gammaproteobacteria bacterium
TTCAACAGAATCGGCCGGAACCTGCCGCCCAGGCGTTTCGGGGTAGAATGACGGCTCGTGACCCGAAGCGGACAATTGCAGAGTTGCGCGTTTTCTCTCCTGTAGGCCGTCTCTGGCCCATAAAATGAGTCCAGTTCTCAGTTAGAGGTCCAGGTTTTGGCCCACATCATTATTGCCTAATCGATACCCAGGGAATTTTTGGCTTTGCCCAGCAAGAATCTTGTCCACGAGGGTTCCAAAGATGCGTTGTGCGTCTATATTTAAGAAAACCATACGACTTAGGACAGGTTGAAGATCCGTCAATCGATCAATTTGGTCGCGGAGGGAGGACAACGGCATGGGTTATTTATCTACCGCGGCTTGGGAGCCGTCTGTCCCCAGTCTTCCAATTTCTAGTCGGTTCGTCACGGCTAACGTCGCGTTGATTGCAATAATCAGGATTGCACGACCCGACATCATTTCCTTCAGCAATGTACCCAGGTAGTAAGTGCGACGCTGAAAGGTTTTCATACTAATCGTAAGGAGGAAAGACAATATGAGACAATGCCATTCACTTTCAATTGTGGTGAGTTTCCTCGCGGTGTCGGGGACTCTACACACGACGGCTGCCTATGCTCAGAACGCGGTCGAGATCTGGGTTGCGAATGAAGAAGAGTTCTTCGGAACACAGATTCTAGACGGCAACCTGAATTTCTTGGTGGGTGATGAGAACGGCGGTATCCCCGGAACTACGGAACATACTCATATCGGCGACTTTACGTCTGATTTTAGTGCCTACTATTCGGCAAATGTAGGAGAGGGCGATGCGGAAACCACCAGTGTCGATGTCATTGACGCCAACACCAGGCAGATCATCGCCTCCGCGGAAACAGCCGGCAGATCCCACGCAGTAATTGTGTCGCCCGATGATCGGTGGGCTATTGTCAACAATCTCAACGACAATACCCAACTAATCGACACCAGTTCTAACACTATCGCGAATACGATTAATATCGGAGACGGGCCAGGCGGGGTAAATGACCGGCCGGTTTGTGTTGCCACCAGCGCGAATAGCAAGAAGATCTATCACGCTGCAGCCGTCACCGACAAGGTGATCGTGATCACCATAGATCCTGAGACCGGACAGGAAGTGGCCGCGCAGATGGACGTTCCCGGCGTGGAAAATGCCTGCGGACTTCTCCGTTCAAAGAATAATAAGGCGCTCTATGTCCTGGCAGGGAGAGCGACCGGAACCGGCGATGCCGGTGCAAATACTTTTCACGTGATCGATATCAAAACCGATACGAGAATCTTCAGCGTACCGACGACGGGCGCTGACGCCCATGCAATTGCAGAGACGCCCAACGGAAAAGAGCTCTGGATTGGTAACCGGGACAGTGGGACCATCGAGATTCGTAACGGTAAGAGCCCAGCTTATAATTTGATCGAGGTCATCGACCTTGCTGATCCGAAGCACGGACTGGGCCCGGGCATTCACAGACCGGACCTTTTCGGGTTTTCGCCCAACGGTAAGGCGTTCTATTCTATTTTGCGAGAGCCTGACAACCTGGTGATCAAGATTGACGTCGCAACCCGGACGGTTGTGAGTTCCCGCTTTATGGGTGGCGAGCCGCACGGACTACGGGTTCGGGCCCTGAGCGATTGAGAGTCACCGATGAAGTCAGGAATTACAGAAAAACCACAAATGAGCAGGCCGTGATGAGCGACCTTCTAGCCTGACACGAAGTTCCGCAACCCCGCTTCGGCGGGGTTTTTTTAGTCCGCTTCTGGCCGAGAGCAGAGATTTATCAGGTGTCGGCTTGAACGGCGGCTCTCGTCGATATTGGTCGTTCGAAATCGGAGATTCTAAGTCGCGATATCCAATGCTGTAACCAGTGCTTGATAGCATTGGCTGCGAACCCCCGCTACCAGAAAAAGGGCTAATTATACGTAGCCTGTCGAGAGGCCTCACTTCGGTGAGGCCTTTTGCATTTGGGGCAGCGTGCGCCCACAGAATCCCATCCCTCGGCTTTAGCGTCACATTGCCCAACGGAGCCGCCAGATTAGCCGGTGCGGCCTGGATATCCTGCCGGGTGGCGTGCCGGTCGTCTGGTAGTGATTCGGGTTAGGTACCGATTTCCCGGACGGTTCCGTATAGCCTGATTTCGTTGTTCCTTTCTCGCTCGAGTCTACTGCGCATTCTCGGATTGTAGGAGGTTTCAATGTAGTCGAAAATGTCAGCTCGAGCTTCTGCTCGTGTTCGGTAGTAACGCCGGTTTACGCGCTCTCGCTTGAGCATTCCGAAGAACCCTTCAACAAGCGCGTTGTCGGCGCAACTGCCAACACCACTCATGCTGCAGGTGACGTTGTGGCCCCTCAGGAAGCGCTGATACTCGTCGCTCGTGAACTGGCAGCCGCGATCGGAATGCAGCACCAACGGTGACCGATCCTGGCGCTGCCAAAGCGCCATGAGTACAGCCTGAAGCACCAGCTGCCGATCCTGTACGGCACTCATCGACCAGCCGACGACCAATCGCGAGTACAAGTCGATGACTACGCAGAGGTACAACCAGTCCTCCGCAGTACGCACGTAAGTGATATCAGTGGCCCACTTGGTGTTCGGCGCCGAGGCTCTAAAGTCACGTTCCAGGTGGTTCTGAACGGTCGATGGCCGTGGCTGGCTGGACTTCTTGCGCCACCGTCGCTGCTGCGGAATACCGTACAGGCTGTCCTGTTTCATCCGCCGGCCAACTCGATTAATGCCCGCCGTCTCACCCTCGTCACGTAAATCCTCGTGCATGCGGCGCCGCCCCAGGACACCGTCACTGGCGGCATGTAATACCCGGATCCGCAACAGCAGGCGTTCGTTGTCCAGCGCACGGGTGCTCGGCTCTCGATTGCGCCACTCGCAGTAGCCGCTCGGCGATACGCCAAGCCGCTGACACATCATGCGAACCGGAAACGCGTCGCGGCAACGATCGATCATGCGGTACTTCACTTCTGTTCTTTGGCGAAGAACGCTGCCGCTTCTTTTAAAAAATCCCGTTCCTTCTTTAGGCGCGCATTCTCGCGCTTCAGACGCATCATCTCCTCATCGCGGGCGTGGCCCTGGCCCGGAAAGGCTTTCTCGCCATGCTCCTCGAGCAGCTTGCGCCAACGACCGAGCATGTGCCCATTGATGCCGAGATCCGCCGCAACGCCTTGAATCGTTGCACCGGGAGCCCGCGTTAATGCCACTGCTTCTTGCTTGTACTCGTCAGAGTATTTTCTTCTTGCCATTGGACACCTCTCATGGCTCTTTGAGCCTATTCTAAAGTGTCCGGACTACCGGTACCTAACCCGACCGTACCAGCCGTGCTACGCGTTCTCGGCCAACATCATGACTCCAGTCCAGCAGATCCAACCAGATGCGGCGCACGCCGTAAGTATCGCCGCTGTCGGAGAAGCTCCTGCGGATATCCCGGATCATTTCTTCGTCGTACAACGCTCGATCACTGGGCGGTCTCGAGCGCCAGCTGTAGAACCCGCTTGGCGAGACATCGAGCACCCCGCACATCCATGTCACCGGCCAGATCCCTCGATGCTTCGCAATAAACTCGAACTTCACTACGAGTCCTTTGCGAAGTAGGCCGCGGCTTTTTTTAGAATATCTCGCTCAGCTTTCAGCTTGCGGATCTCTTTCTTGAGCTGCGCGATCTCGGACTGCTCAGGCTTCATCTGCCCGGCACCTGGAAACGCGTGCGCCGGATCTTCACGGTATTGCCTTACCCAGCGACGTAAAACGTTGTCATGAATGTCGAGATCACGGGCGGCCTGGGAAACTGTCACACCCCGATCTTCGACTATTCGAACCGCCTCTAACTTGAACTCCCGGCCAAAACTTCTTCTTGCCATTGTCTATCCTCCAGTTTCATCTTCTCACCTTATCTTGGTGAACGTGAAAACTGGGGCACGTCACACGATTCCCACACCTGATTGGCTAGTTCCTTATCGGTTAGGGGTGTTTCTACGTATAGACAGGCAAGTATGGCCTGGCATTAAATCGCTTGAACCGTGCGGAATCTACCGAATCTGGCTGATTGCGGGAGAGATGAAGAGAACAGCAATTACGACTCCGCTGCTGGCGCTTGTGGGCTGCACTACCTGTTCGGCCCATCCAGACAATACCGATCACAAATGGGCGAGAGACTACTCAGAGTGTGAAGCGCGAGCTGGGCAGGCCACCTCAAATGAGATGGCCTCTGGTTTTTACACGGCCTGATGCAGGGGCCTTTCTGGTTTGCCCGCTGTCCAGGTCAGGTATCGTAGGACTTATGCAATCGTATACATGAGCCAAATCATTGTGGGCGTCCGGCTTTGTGGTGAAGGATTGCCTGAATAAGAAATCTAACTGATAGGGGAACGTCATGTTTGAGCGACCAAACCTCTCCGCGGATGCCCTCCTGAGAAAACAGATTACCGATGTCCCAGGTCGAGGATTGGCACCCACACTGCTCGCTGCCGCCATCGCCTCTGTATCGGCATTCCCAGTTGCTGCCCAGGATGCTCAGGAGCCACAGATCATTGAAGAGGTGGTCGTCACTGGTTTCCGGCAGAGTATCCTCAGTGCGATCGACGCCAAACGCATGGCCGATACGGTGGCGGAGACCCTGTCTGCGGATGACCTTGGCTCGCTGCCTGACGTATCCATGGCGGATGCCCTGACTCGACTGCCCGGCATCTCGGCGGTACGGACGGGTGGGCAGGCCGGTGAGATCAATATTCGCGGTATGGCCGGTGGCTTCGTATTCACGACCCTCAATGGCCGCGAGCAGGTATCGCCCAGTGGCAGCCGCAGCATCGAATTCGATCAGTATCCCTCCGAGTTGATATCCGAGGCGTCGGTCTACAAGTCACCCAAGTCATCACTGATCGAAGGCGGCGTCGCCGGCACGGTTGAGCTGAAGACTGCCAGCCCGCTGAGGAACGGGGAGAATCACAAGCTCGCCTTGAATTTGCGAGGCATGCTCAATGATCGCGCGGACGAGGTATCCGATGCCGAGGAGTTCGGTCACCGGATCAGCCTGTCCTACCAGGGCAAGTATGCCAACGACACTCTCGGTTTTGCCGCAGGCTATGCGCGCCTGTACCAACCCAGTGTGGCGACTCAATTCGTCGGCCTGGCCTATAACGGTCAGAAAGACCTCGATCTCGACGGTAACAACGAGTTCATTTCTGAAGGCTTCGAACTGCAGCACAAGGGCGGTGAGGAAACGCGGGACGGCATCATGGCCGTGCTCGAGTGGCAGCCGAACGATGAGTTGAGCCTGAGGGGCGACGTCTATTATTCGAAATTCGATACCGAGGCATTCGCACGCGGTTTTCGGGTCAAGAGTCTGCAAAACGGCACCATCATCAACCCGGTTCTGACCGAAGATGGCGCCATGATCGGTGGCACCGTCAATCGCTTCAGGAACGATGCCTTCCTGGTACAGACCACAAACGACGACAACACGGATTATGACGAGGTGCTATCTGCCGGCCTGAATCTGACTTGGTATAAGGGGCCTTGGACCCTGTCCGCTGACCTGTCGACCTCAGAAGCGGAAAGCGATTTTATTAACGGAGTTGCCTGGGGCCTATTGTTTGAAGACGCCAGCGCCGACAGCCCGGTGGTGGAAGGCGATGCTTCGGTCGCCTATCAGTTGAATGACCTGGATTTGCCCGACATTGGCTTCAATCAGGACTACACCGACACCAATAAGCTGATGCTGGCCAAGTGGGGGACCTACCCTTACGAGAACACCGACAGCGTTGACGCAGTCCGCTTCGATGTCAGTTTTGATTTTGCTGACAACCCCTTCCTGACTTCGATCGAGGCTGGTGTGAGGTATTCGGATCGCCACTACACCAACGACCGGTCAGTTTTCGAATTTGGCCATGATTTTGGCAATTACATCGGTGGGCAGGAGCCGCTCCAGTTAACGGATGACATGGTGCGAGTGGTTAACTTCAGCGGCAATTTTGCCAACTTTCCATCGTATCTCGCTATTGACATGGACAGAGCGCTGGACGCCTGGCTTCCGCAAGGTGCAGGGACGCCTGTCAAGGACTGGGATCACTCCTGGAGTGTATTGCAGTCCGGTACTGTGGACGAGACCATCCTGGCCGTGCACCTCATGGCGAACCTCGATTTTGAGCTGATGGGCCTGCCAATTACCGGCAACGTCGGACTGCGCATGATCGAATCCGAACAGATGGCAACCGGGCTGCAAAACGTTCGTGGTGACGTCGAGCGTGGCGCCGTTCCGATCGAAGACGGCAAGGGCGAGATCAATGATCAGCATGCGCGAGTCAGGATCGGCCAGACCTTTACCGATTACCTGCCGTCGCTGAACCTGAACCTGCATTTGACCGACAACGATCAACTCCGATTGGCGATGGCCAAAGTCATGACCCGGCCACCGATAAATCGCCTGGCCGCCGATACCAGCGGCAATATTTCGGGCGATGGTAAATATAGCGTGACATCGCGCAACAGCCCTTATCTGGATCCGTTCTACGCCACCCAGTATGACCTTTCCTACGAGCACTACCTGGAAGAGTCCAATGGTGCATTCGTCCTGGCTCTGTTTTACAAGAGCATTGAGTCGTTTATTAATGACATCACCATCGATCCCTTTGACTTCGAAGGCAATGGCTATGTCATGCCGCGCTATGTGCCGGGTACCGAACCGGGGAATCCGGACAGCCTGCCACCGGTAGAGGTCATTCCCGGAGCGCTCAACACCGCCGTCAACAATACCGGCGGTGGCCATATTCGTGGCCTGGAAGTGGCCTATACCCAGACGTTCGACTTCCTGCCAGGCTACTGGTCAGGCCTGGGATTCAGCGGCAGCTACTCCTATACCGAGAGCAATATCAAGCAGCAGACCGACCTCAGTGGAACCACAGTTAATATCACGCTGCCCGGCCTGTCGGAGTCGGTCTACTCGGCGACGGCGTTCTACGACTGGGAAAACTTTTCAACTCGCATCAATGTGCGCTATCGGAATCGCTTCGTCTCGGAGCAGGTCGCGGTGGAAACCCAGTTGGCCTTCTTCGACGATGAGACTGTTGTTGACTACCAGGCCAGCTATGCCATCAATGACAACCTCTCGGTCCTGTTCCAGGTCAATAACCTTACTGACGAACCGACCAAGACCTATTTCAACCAGGTTGCACAGACCGGCACCGTGCAATTCTTCGGGCGGCAGTACTTCCTCGGCGTGAGCTACTCGTTGTAAGCGCGTAGAGAAAGTGCATTGAAGTAAGTAAGTAAAAGAACATCTGAGTGTGGAATCGAAAATGAAAATTTCAGCCAAATCGTTCAAGCGCATCTTTGCTCTGCTGTTTGTTTCTGCCCTGGTTACCGCCTGTGGCAGCGGCGAAGACGGAACCGACACCGGCGCTGTTTTGATGACCTGTAACGCGCCGCTGGTGGTCAACGGCGCCGGTAACGCCTGCGTCGATCCACCGCCGATAGCCTGCCCGATCGGCCTGGTCCCCAATGACACCAATGATGCCTGCGTGGCGCCGGTGGACGAAAGCCTGCCAGACCCGTCGGTCATGGCCGGACCCAACCAGGCCGTCCTCTTCTACAACCGCCCGGACGGTGTATACGACGGTTACGAGCTGCACATCTGGAATAACGGCCAGTGCGATGCCTATACCGATGACCAGATGGAAGGCATCACCTGGACTTCAGGCGCGGTGATTGCCGGCTACGACGGCAACTACGGAGCTTATTGGATCGTCGATTTGAAGGACGGTCACAGCGACTGCGGTAACTACATCATCCACAACGGGGATGACAAGGAGCAGGGTGGCGCCGACAAAATAATGGATCTGACCGGTGACCGGATGAACTGGGTTTTGGCGGGTGTCACGGAGACCTTTTCGTCAAAGATTCTCGAATTGGGTGTAAGTGTCAGCGGTTCGGCTGCTCACTGGGTTAATTCCAATACCCTGCTGTGGAACGTCGGTGATCCCACGGTATTTGAGGTCAGGGTACATAACTCAGATGCTGGCGATCTGATCTTTGACGCAGAAACGGGCGTTAGTGGAGGGGCTTCAGTTTCCGGCGCTCCTGGTGAGGCGCCAGCATCGTCGCTTGAGAAGTTTCCGCACCTGGCGAGCCTGGATGCTTTCACGCTCGACGTCGATGAAGCAACCGCCAAGGGCATGTTGCGTGGCGAAACCATGGCAGTTGCTTACGACGTCGATGGCGCACCGCTTGGGGCCACCCGCATTCAGACTCCGGGCGTCCTGGATGATCTTTATACCACCGGCGACAACGACGCCGACGAGGCAGCGCTGGGTCCAATTTATGAAGGCGACTCCGTTACAGCAGCTGTCTGGGCCCCGACGGCCCAGAATGTCAATCTACTGGTGTATGGCGCAGACAAGAGCCTGACCTCCACAGAGACCATGACGCACGATGCGGCCAGCGGCATCTGGTCTTACACAGGAACGCGCTCGCAACTCGATCGCATGTTCTACCGTTACGAGGTCAGCGTCTTTTACGCTGGCACGAGCAATATCGAGGTATTTGAGGCAACTGACCCGTATTCGGTCAGCTTGTCGACCAATGGCCGCCACTCGCAGTTCGTCGACCTGACAGACGCTGATCTGAAGCCGACCGGCTGGGACGGGCATGCCGTGCCGGCTATTGATAAACCCGAAGATGCCGTGATCTATGAAGGTCATATCCGGGATTTCAGTGCTTTCGATGAATCCACTTCAGCCACGAATCGCGGCAAGTACCTGGCGTTTACAGAGTCCAATACCGCGCCGGTAATGCATCTCCAGGAGCTGGCCGCGGCCGGTGTCACGCATTTTCACGTGCTGCCAGCAAACGATATCGCCACGGTCAACGAGGACGCTTCGCAACAGCTGAGCCTGGACTCGACCGTTGGTGAGCTCTGTGTTGCCACCAATGCTTCTGCCTCAATATGCGATGGCCGCGATCCCGGTCTGGTTTTGCGCGACATCATCGAGAGCTTTGACCCGGATTCGTCCGACGCTCAGGACCTGATCAATTCAATGCGTGGCTTTGATTCCTTCAACTGGGGCTACGACCCGCACCATTTCAATGCACCGGAAGGCAGTTACGCCTCGGATCCGGATGGGGCAGCGCGCATTGTCGAAATGCGGGCGATGAACAAAGCCCTGCACGAGATGGGTCTGCGGGTAGTGCTGGACGTCGTCTATAACCACACGAACTCTTCCGGGATCAATGACAACTCGGTATTCGACAAGATCGTGCCGGGTTATTACCACCGTCTGAACCCTGAATCCGGTGCGGTGGAAACGTCATCCTGCTGCCAGAACACGGCTCCTGAGCATCGCATGATGGGCAAATTCGTCGCCGATTCGTTGGTGCAGTGGGCTCAGGCCTATGGTTACGACGGATTCCGATTCGACATCATGGGACACCACCCCAAGGCACAGATGGAGCAGGCGAGGGAGGCCGTGCGTGCGGTTGATCCGGACACCTACTTCTACGGTGAAGGATGGAATTTTGGCGAAGTAGCCGATGGGGCACACTTCGAGCAGGCCTCACAACTGAATCTTGGCGGTACTGAAATCGGTACCTTCAATGACCGGCTGCGTGAGGGGGTCCGTGGTGCCGACCTGTTCGTTGAGAACGGCAGTCTGCAGCAACAGGATTTCATACGGGTTGGCCTGGCGGGCACCCTGGCAAATTACGTGCTCAAGGATGCTACCGGAACTGCCGTCACTGCCAGCGGCTTGAGCTGGAACGGCCAACCGGCGGGATATGCAGACGATCCGGCCGACATCATCAACTACGTGTCCAAGCACGACGGCGAGACCCTGTGGGACAAGCTGCAATACGGCCTGCCGGCCGAGGCGACTCGCCAGGATCGCGTTCGCATCCAGAACGTCGCGGCCACGATTCCCCTGCTGAGCCAGGGTGTGCCCTTCCTGCAAATGGGTGGCGATCTGATTCGCTCGAAGTCGATGGACCGGGATTCCTACGATTCCGGCGACTGGTTTAACCGCGTCGACTTCACCCAGATGAGCAACAACTGGCATGTCGGCCTGCCGATCGCCGATAAGAACGAAGGCGCCTGGGACACCATCTCGTCACTGTTCGCCAATCCTGAAACGGCAGTCACGCCTGAGGATATCCAGCTTGCGTCCGACGTGTTCAATGAGTTCCTGCGCATTCGTAAAGGGAGTCCCCTGTTTCGGCTGAGCAGCGGTCAGGACGTGATCGACCGGGTGGGCTTCCATAACATCGGTCTGCGCCAGACCCAGGGTCTGATCGTCATGAGCATCGACGACGGCACCGGCCTGGTCGATCTTGATCCGTTGGTTGATGCGATCGTCGTCGTCATTAACGGCAGTGGCAGTGAGCAGACCGCCGCGGTGAACACTGCCAGCGGTTTCGAACTGCATGGTGTGCAGCAGAGTTCTGCTGATGCGGTGGTCAAGACCGCCAGCTTTGCCGATGGTGCCTTTACGGTTCCGGCCTACACCACCGCGGTGTTCGTCAAACCGCAGGGCGCCAGCCAGGGCGAGGGACTGGCGGCTGATGCTACCTCCGGGGCCGCAGATGTCGTGCCTTACGGCAGCACAACCGTGTATGTCCGTGGTGAGATGAACGGCTGGGGCACCGACGATGCATTCTACTACTACGGTGGTGGTCTCTATACGGCTGACATCTACCTTGACGCCGGCGCTTACCAGTTCAAGGTGGCTTCTGAAGACTGGGCCACGGTCGACTTCGGCGCGGCGGGCGGCGAAGAAGCCGTAGTCATTGGTGAAGTCAAAAACCTGGTGGCCGGTGGCGCCAATATGGTCGTGACGATCGCAGAGGCGGATACCTACTCCTTCACTCTCGATGCCCTCGATCCGATAGCGCCGGTGTTGAGCGTCAGTCAAAGAATACCGTTCGGCAACAACACGCTTCTGCTGCGCGGCGGTATGAACGGCTGGGATGAGTCGACCCCACTGAGCTATGAACGCGGGGGCATCTATCGGGTCACTTTTCCACTGACTGCGGGCACCTATCCCTTCAAGGTGGCTACAGCGGATTGGGCGACCGTCAACCTCGGTGGCCTCGACGCCGACTCGACCGATGTGGTGGTTGGCGTGCCGCGTACCGTTGTTCATGGCGCCAATCCGCCTAATCTGTCTCTGACGGTCGGTGTGGACGGGGACTACGATTTCGTCATCGATGGGCGTTATGCGGCTATGCCAACGCTCTACGTACTGCCAAGTGATGATTTCGACGGTGACGGCATACTTAACGCTGACGACACCGACCACGACAACGATGGAGTCGACAACGATAACGACGACTTCCCGTACGACCCATCCGAGACCACGGATAGCGACGGTGACGGGGTCGGCGACAACACTGACGTCTTCCCGAATGACCCGACCGAACAATTCGATTCGGACGGCGATGGCATCGGCGATAACTCGGATACGGATGACTCGGCAGACCCGGATGCGGTTCCTTACGGGGATGCCGTGTTGCTCTTGCGGGGCGATATGAATGCCTGGGGCATCGATACCGCGTTTAGCTATGACGGCAGCCAACGCTACAGCGTCATGGTTGCCCTCGATGCCGGAACCTACGGCTTCAAGATCGCCGATGCCGACTGGGGTGCTGTCAATTTTGGTGCCGCTGACGCAGCCGATATTGCGCCGGGTGGTTCGCTGACTCTGGCGTCCGGCGGCGGCAACCTGTCGCTGACAATAGCCGCAACAGGCAACTACGTTTTCGCGGTAGATGCCAGCAACCCCGATTCGCCCGTGCTTTCGATCCGGGGCGAGCTGCCGTACGGCCAGACTGCCGTACTGCTGCGCGGTGACATGAACGGCTGGGACGAGTCGACACAATTGATTTATGACAGTGAGGGTCGATACACGGTTACTGTACCGCTGACTGCAGGAACTTACGGCTTCAAGCTGGCTTCCGCCGACTGGGCGACGGTCAATCTCGGTGCCGTGTCGGCTGACGAGGCCGCAGTCGTCCTGGATACGCCGGAAGACCTGCTGCCAGGCAGCAATGACAATCTCAGTATCGAGATAGCAATTGACGGCAGCTATGTCTTTACCGTGGATGCCTATTACCCGGATACGCCAGTTCTCACCGTGAGTACTGCCGTGCCCTGGGGTGAGACGACCTTGTATCTGCGCGGGGACATGAACGGCTGGGGAACCGATACCGGGTTCAGTTATGACGGTGGCGGCGTGTACAACCTGACGACACACCTCGATGCCGGCAGCTACTTCTTCAAGGTCGCCAGTGACGACTGGACAGTGCCCAATCTCGGTGCCACCTCGGCTGCAGATGCATCCGTCGAGCTCGGCGTCGGGGAGACCCTGGTGCAGGATTCGCAGGACAACCTGAGTATCCTAATCGACCGACCTGGCGACTATCGATTCAGTCTGGATGCGATCAATAAGGACATTCCGGTTCTGACCGTGACTGAGATCGTGCCCTTCGGTGACGAGGTGCTCTACCTGCGCGGCGATATGAACGGCTGGGATGCCAGTACGCAGCTCGCCTACCAGGGAAACGGTTATTACATCGTCGAACAGGCCCTGATCGCTGGTAGCTACGGTTTCAAGCTGGCAGATGCCAACTGGGCCTCGGTCAATATTGGCGCAGCCAGCGGCGACGGCAGCGTGTCGGTGGGCGGGTTTGTCGAGGTAGTTTCCGGCGACAACCCGGGTAACCTGTCCCTCACCCTGGGCGCCGATGCCACCGTTGATTTCATTCTCGATGCCTATCATCTGAACCGTCTGCGTTTGTATGTGTTGACTACCGGCGATTACGATGACGATGGCACGCCGAATGCCAGCGATCCCGACAACGACAACGATGGCGTCGATGATGTGCTGGATGCCTTCCCATACGATCCGGCGGAATGGGCAGACAGCGATGGGGATGGTGTGGGTGACAATGCAGACGCCTTCCCGAACGATCCGACCGAGTGGGCGGACACGGACGGTGATGGCATCGGTGACAATTCCGATCCCGTGAACGATCTGATCACCGAGCCTTATGGCGACACGGTGGTGCTGCTTCGTGGTGACATGAATGGCTGGGACGAGTCCGGAGCATTGAGTTTTTCGGGGTCCGGGATCTACAGCATTGTCGTGGATCTGGGAGTGGGCACCTACGGTTTCAAGCTGGCTTCCGCAGACTGGGCCACAGTGAACCTGGGGGCGCCATCAGCGGCGGAGACCGACGTGATGATTGACGTCGTCAAGCCCTTGCTTCCTGGTTCCAATGACAACCTGTCGGTGGACATCACCGAGGCCGGGCTTTACAAGTTCGAGCTCGATGCCAGTGATACCAACGCTCCGACCTTGCTCATTAGTGATGGCCGACCCTTTGGTCCCTCGACACTGCTGCTGCGCGGTGACATGAATGGCTGGGACGAATCCACTCCCTTGACGCTTACAGGAATCAGTGACTACATTGCGGTCATCGATCTGACCGCCGGCACCTACGGCTTCAAGATCGCGACGGCAGATTGGGCGACGGTGAATCTGGGTGCGACCTCGGTCGACACTGTAGCGGTCACCATCGGTGAAGCATTGGACCTGTTGCAGGGTTCCAATGACAACCTCTCGCTGACAATTGTTGATGACGGCAGCTACGTATTCGTCGTCGATGCCAGTGATCCTGATGCGCCGACACTGACGATTCGTAACCAGGAGCTATTTGCCGGGTCCACCGTGCTGTTGCGAGGCGATATGAATGGCTGGGATGAGTTCACGCCCTTGACCTACAACGCCGATGGTACCTACTCCGTTACAGTGGCCCTGACAGCAGGCACCTACGGCTTCAAGTTGGCCAGTGCAGACTGGTCGACCGTCAATCTGGGTGCGACCTCGGTCGACACTGTAACGGTCACCATCGGTGAAGCATTGGACCTGTTGCAGGGTTCCAATGACAACCTGTCGATCACTATCGATACTGATGGCGATTACCTGTTCACCATTTTACCGGTAGCAGATTACTCGTCAGTGCAGCTGGTAGTGACCGGGCCGTGAACCATCAATGAAAAGAGCCGGTCCTTCGGGACCGGCTTTTTCTTGCCTCATCACGGCAATGTCCAGCCCATCGTAATCATCATGGAGAAGGCCGTGCTGGATACGGGCGCCGGACACAGCGGCCTTAACGGTAAAGCTGCTGCGGCGCTGGGAGTTACGCCGCCATCGATGTCTGCAGATGCGCCGGCCGGCCATGGCTTCGCCCTCCAGACCGGCCCAGTGCGTGTCGGCGACTCGATTCTGGTTGAGCGCGCGACGCTGCACCTCATGGATCATCCGGTGATGGAAGCGCTCGGGCTCGCCGATCACCCCGCCATGCTGATGGGCACCGATCAGCTGACGGGCCGAACCGTGACGATCTGCTACGGGCTTGGCAGGCTCTTTCTGCAGTAGCTTGCTGCAGGACTGCGTTGGCTCTGACGAAGATCATTAAGCACTACGCCGACAACAGTATCCGTTCCAGTACCGGCAGGTTTTCCCACCACGGTCATTTCGTCAAGTACCGTCGTGGAGTCGAAATCTTCTGCCGGCCCGGCAGCAACGCTCCGATCTTTTTCGCCGTATCTGGCTCGAGAGCGGGGCGGATTGACCAATCCGGGCTACTTTAATCGAGACCGGGTCCGAGCTGTCGGAACAGTGCAAAGCATGCCTCCGCTACCAGGAAGAACGGCCGGTCCAAGTCATGAGGCCGGCCTTTTTCTCGCCGTACGCTCCTGACCAATGTCTGCGATCCACCCGATAATGAACATTCGGCCAGAATAGGTCTGTAGCAATTACCGCTGCTGATTACAGTACAAATCTAGCGGATCCCCGCAGTCTTCCGGAACTTATCCGCGTACATCTCTTTGTCCGCATCTGCCAGGAGTTCTTCCATGCTGGCATGACGTGCTTTATCGAACTGTATTCTGCCGACACTCCAATTCAATTTCCCGGCCAACGTGTCGTCCGTCGTGTCGATGTGTTCTCGAATGGTCTCGAGAGCGCGCTCGCTGAACACCCGCTCGCCCGCCATCATGACGGCAAACTCGTCGCCGCCCAGGCGAGAGACAACGTCGGCGGAGCGGAAGCTTTTTAACAAGGCTTTGGCGAAAAGCTTCAAGGCCTGATCGCCCGCCTCGTGGCCGAACTTATCGTTGAGCTGTTTAAACCCATCGAGATCGAAGAAAAGTAATTCGACATTCAGATCGTTACGCGCACACAGCGGTAGGAGATGCTGTGCGACAGTCGTGAATCCTCGGCGATTGGCAATTCCGGTGAGCTCGTCGACATGCACTTTCGACGATGAGGCCAGCTCATCATCCACGAGCGCAGCGAAATCCTTCAAAGTTTGTTCGTCTTTGGGAGAAAAACTTCGCGGCTCAGGATCAATCAGGCACAGCGTACCAATCCGTTCGCCATTCGGCGCATGCACGGGATACCCAGCGTAAAAACGTATGCGTGGTTCATCGGCAACCAGCGGGTTGTCAGCAAATCGTTGATCGATCAGCGCATCCTCAATGACAAAGGCTTTTTCATTGAGGATCGCATGACCGCAAAACGACACGCTACGCGGTGTTTCGCAAGCATCAAGGCCCTGTTTCGATTTGAACCACTGGCGATTCGAGGCGACGAGGCTGACCAGGCATATGTCAACATCGAAGATCCTCTTGGCCATCCGGGTAATGCGGTCGAATCGTTCCTCCGGCACAGAGTCAAGGATTCTCAATGAGTGCAGACTCTTGAGCCTGACGGTCTCATTGAGAGGGATTGAAGGCTTCTTCATAGGCAATGCGTTGGACGGATATAGTGCAGTCAGTGTACGAAATTATGTCGCACACCTGTAATCTGGTTCGACGAAATGTGACAAAAGTTCACATTTTGATGCTCTTCCAGCGCTAAATAGGTAATTCGCTGTTCGGGATGAATGGCGTCGCCGGCAGGCCCAAGTACCAGAACATCGGGGGAAATCGGGGCGAATTGATCCGAACGATCAAGAAGACTCAACGAACGGCTGGAGAGACGCTACAATTCAGAACGCCGGCCGAGAAGTTTAGTGCATGTGTTGCATCAACCGATTGAAGTCACAGCCGTAAGCAGCCCCTGGCCCTCTGACACACGCGACGGCTGGTAATGACCCGTTGCGGCGCCTCCTAAGTACATCCCCGAATTGACGCGATTCCCCTTGTCCTGCACTAATAGGAGGGACAGCTGGCAGCGGCAAACGTAGCCAAAGCCGGTGACGCAAAGCGACGGGTCCTCGCTTTCTCCGAGAAGCCGAAGACCTCCCGAAGGGCCCTAAGATCACAAGGCTACCGTTATATTCAGCTCAGGGGAGAATAATGCGAATCAAACCAATCATGATGTACATGCTCGCAAGCGGAGTGTGCTTCACCACGCTCGGTGCATGTAGCAGTAGTGGCGGTGGTGGCGGTGGTGGTAATAACCCTGCACCCCCCGGACCCGCCGGAACCTTACAGATTGCAGAAATCTCATATGACGCCCCAGAAGGGACAGTCGTCAATATCTTTGTCAATCGCAGTGGCGGTGATTCCGGTGTCGTAAGCGTGGACTATGCCACCGCGGACGGAACCGCTATAGCCGGTGCGGATTATCCGGCGATGAATGGCACATTTACTTACGCCGATGGTGTCTCTGGTAACCAAACCATCAGTATCCCCATAACTGATGACAATGCGGCAGAAGGTCCAGAGTCGTTTACCGTGACATTGAGCAATGTTTCGAGGGCAACCCTTGGCGCAAATTCATCAGCGACCGTTAACATCATTGATAACGATGTGGCCGTTACGGGAGACGGCTTTGCCAGGGGAATCATTTCAGGTTTCGGTAGTGTCATTGTGGGCGGTACCCATCACGTCGTTGCCGGCACGACCACCATCACAGTGGACGACAACCCCAGCAGCACGGAGAACGACCTGGAGATCGGCGACTACGTGGAGATTCGCAGTACCTTCAACGATGACGGCACGACCACGACATTTACGGCTGATTCCATCGAGGCGGTGGAGTCCGTGGAAGGTCCAGTGGACCTTTTGGCCAGCATCATAGACGGCCCGGACACCGGCACCTTACAAGTGCTGGGCCAGACAGTCCGTGTCACCCCGGTCACGATTCTGGATAACGCCGATTTCGATGCTGACGGTCTGACGGACCTGCTCGACGGTGACTACATAGAAGCACACGGTCTGCGAAGGCCGGACGGTTCCGTGGATGCCTCGCAGATCGAGCGCAAGAACCCGCTGGTGACTGATGTCATCGAGTTGACCGGCATTATCAGCAGTGCCGCCCCGGCCAGTGATAGCTTCACGATCAACGGGCTGACCGTCACATACACGCTCGCCGGGCTGCAGGACTTTCCTGGAGGTCGGGAGCCTGAGGTAGGTGACCTGGTCGAAGCCAAAGGCACGCCTGCTGGCCTCACGGCCGGGCCGACCCTGGCTGCCGACAGTGTCGAATTGAAAACTCGGGGGCTGGCGGGCGCCGATGATGATCGCGCCGAGGTCGAGGGATTCATCGAGGGGTGCAATGGCCCACCTTGTGACAGCTTCAGCATTGACGGCGTCGACGTGCAACTGGCCAGCAGCGTGACTTACGAACCAGTGAGCCTCGGGCAGGCAGATCTGAGCAATGCGATCAAGATTGAAGCCGAAGGCCGATTCTCCGGGGGTATCCTCATCGCCAACAAGATTGAGTTTAAGCCCGACAACAACTCCCGAGTCGAAGCCACTGTCGATAGTAATTCGAGCAACATGATGGTGCTGCTGGGTGTCACCTTCAACTATGATCCGGCCACGACGGAGTTCCGCGACCAGAGTGGCAGCCCCGTTGGCGACATCACGTTGGTTACCGCTGGCCATTATGTGGAGGCCCGCGGCGACGAGGACCCGCCGGACAGCAACATGGTTGAGGCCGACGACGTCCGGCGCGACGATCCGCCTGGCGATGGCCGCATGATCATCCGCGGTATTGCGGACAGCAAATCATCGACGCCGTCTCTGGACGTGTCCGTGCTCGGCGTTACCGTAGCACTCACTGGCAGTACTCAATGTCGGAACCTTGACGATGATCTTTATTCCGGCGGCTGCGCGGTCTTTGTCGACGACGTGAAGCCTGGCATCACCACCGTCAAGGCCCGTGGCGTTAGTTTCAGCGGCGGTACGCTGACGGCCGAGGAGATCGAACTGGAGAACTGATCTTTCGCTGATGGTTTCTCGGCAAGGGCGCGGCCTCGGACAGTCGCTTTGCCCTGAGAGTCGGCTATTACGCTAACATGGAGCCGAATGCCCACTGATGACGCAACGGAATGAGCGCCGGGACAGCACCATGTTGATGAATTCGATCGAATACTGGGCGATGAACAACCCGCTGCGCGAATTTGTTCAACGCCATTACGAGGCCCCTCGTTTAAAGCGCCTTTCAACAGGGACGGCGGACAATATCCTCGAGATCGGCTGTGGTCAGGGGGCGGGCGCCAGGATTATCTACGACCTGTTGAGTCCGCAACGATACGTCGGCGTCGATCTGGACCCGAGGATGATCAAAAGGGCCACGAGAAAATCGGGCGCGTTGCCAAATGCCACCTTCATGGAAGGCGATGTTACCAGCCTCGAGTTCCCGAATGCGACGTTCGATATCGTTGTGGATTTCGGGATCGTTCACCACGTACCCAATTGGAGGGACGCGTTGGCGGAAGTTCACAGGACGCTGCAACCTGGTGGTGAGTTTCTGTTTGAGGACTTGCCGCTGGAGACCTGGGAGCGAGGGATCGGGATACCTTTTAAAAGGATAGCGGATCACCCCTACGACCAAATGTTCAGAAAGCAGGAATTTGTCGACGCACTGAAGGCACTCGGTTTCGCCGTGGAAACCCACGAGAACAGCCCATTCAGTTTTTATCACTTTTGGGGACGAGCCGAGAAACTATCATGAGCCAGTTTCGGCGACGTCAAGCGCACGCGCGCGGGGACTGTCAGAGCAGAGCAAAACACGCCCCCCGCTGCCACTCAAAGAAAGCCGGCCCCCTTGTGGGGGCCATTCTCATTTGGCAATGAGCAATGTTTGAACCTGCACAGCTGTGACGCGACGGATGAGCAGGTTCACGCCGGCCTTGACGACCTGTCAATGGCGTCTCAGGACCAGGCCTGTCTGGAGGGTGGCAATCAGTACTTGCCGAGCCGCTTCGCGATCCATTTGTGGATGGAGTGGTAGCTTGGCCCGGGCTTGACATACATTACCGCGCAGCTCCCGGTGCGGGCGTTCATCCCCTTGTCGTGCGCCAGAGTGAGCGCCTCGGGGGTCTCCCGCCCCATGTGGATCCAGACATCCTTGATACCGGCGTCGGCAACCTTCGCCACCCAGTCCTTCGTGTCCTCTTTAGGCACCTCGAGGACAACGGCGTCGACCTTCGCGGGCAGGCCTTCAAGTGTCGCGTAGGCGTGATCGCCCTCGATCTCCTCCACCGAGGAGTCGACCGGGAAGACCGCCTTGCCGAGTTTCTTGAGTCCCCGATAGGTCAGGACGGGAAAGTTCTGCTTGGCCTTGTCTCCGACCACGGCGAAGCAGTCGTTCTCCCAGAAGGATTCGTAGTTGGAAGCCATGGGACACCTCTCTTCAGGCAGACAGGAAGAACAACGAAATCAGGCCTTACCAGATCGTTCCGGAAATCGGTGCCTGACTCTTACTGACCGTAGATCGCCGGGCGTTGGCGCACAATAAGTAGTACACGTAGGTGTTAGCTGCCGTACCGACAGCCGCAAGCCGGAAACTGGCGATGCTGATTTTTTTGCGGATTGCGGGCGATACGAATTGAAGAAGCCATTGCAACAGCGCCAGTATTCACGCATGGGTCTGGTATCAGAACTCAGGCGCCGCAACGTCTTGCGAATGGTGGTGCTTTATGTGCTGGCTGCGTGGGTCATCATGCAGGTGGCGGAAGTCGTCATCGCGCTTGCCAGTCTGCCGGCCTGGGCCGGACCGTTGGTCCTGGCGGTTCTGGCCATCGGCTTCCCGATTGCGCTGGTCGCTTCGTGGTTCTACGAAATCACGCCCGAGGGCTTCGCTCTCGAGAAAGATGTGGCCTCCAGAGACTCGATCACTCATATCACCGGGCGGCGCATGGATTTCATTGTCATCGCGTTGCTGGCTGCCGCGGTCATACTCTTCGCCGTGCACACCTGGTGGCCGATCGCGCCGACCGACAAATCAATCGCGGTGCTGGCATTCGAAAATTTGAGTGGAGACCCGGAACAGGAGTATTTCTCGGACGGTATTTCCGAGGAGGTGCTGAACGCCCTGGCGCAGGTCGACGACTTGCGGGTGATCTCGCGATCCTCGTCGTTCTCTTTCAAGGGAAAGGACTTCGACATACCAACCGTGGCGAAGCAGCTTAATGTCGCCCACGTACTGGAAGGCTCGGTCCGACGAGTGGGCGACAGTATTCGGATTACGGCGCAGCTTGTCGACGCGAGCACCGATTCACATTTGTGGTCGGAGACCTTCGACCGTGACCTCACAACTCAGAACATCTTCGCAATCCAGAGCGATATTGCGGCAGCCATTGCGGTCAAATTGCGGGCGACGCTGTCGCGGCAGGTCCAGGTGAGTCTGAGAGACGTCCCGACATCGAGCCTGGAGGCCTACCAGTATTATTGGCTGGGCAAGCAAAAAATATTCAGCCGGGCCAGCGCCTCGCTCGAAGAGGCTTTGGGGTATTTTGCAGAGGCCACAGAGATTGATCCAGAATTCGCGCTTGCGTACGTGGCACTGGCCGATACCCATATGCTCCTCGGCGACTATGC
>JAOTVR010000075.1 GCA_029863305.1 Gammaproteobacteria bacterium
TGGTATTACGATCAATTGATATTCCCCTCCAGCCTGATCAGATTGATGCTGCGTCTCCTGCTGAATGCGCGGATGCAGGATCGCCTCGAGCTGCCGTCGGGCGTTTGCGTCGGCGAATACCAGCTGACGCATGGCGCCGCGGTCGAGCGTCCCGTCCTCGCGCAACACGGAGCTGCCGAATGAGCGTTTGATCTCGTCGAGGGCCGGCTGCCCGGGCAGGACCACTTCGCGCGCGATAAGATCCGTGTCGATCACAATAGCGCCGAATTCGGCAAACATGTCCGCGACTGTGGATTTGCCGCTGGCGATGCCGCCGGTCAGGCCGATGCGCAAAGGCGTCCGGGTTCTCTGTCGGCTTGTTGTCACTTAAAGGAACATGTCGAGATAGGCGTTCTTGATTGTCTCGCCATACAGCAACGTTATCCAGCCGGCGGCCGCCAGATAGGGGCCGAACGGAATGGGAAGTTGCCGATCACGGCCGCGGAACACGATCATCGCTATGCCGATGCTGGCGCCAACGACGGCGGACAGCAGGACGATGGTTGGCAACGCCTGCCAGCCAAGCCAGGCGCCGAGCGCCGCGAGCAGCTTGAAATCGCCGTAGCCCATACCTTCCTTGCCGGTAACCAGTTTAAAGAGCTGATAGACGCTCCAGAGGCTCAGATAGCCTGCCAGAGCGCCGATTATGGCCTCCCGGGGGGCAATAAACAGGGTTTGTGCACCCGCCAGCGGGTGAAACAGGCTCATAAGCAGGCCGACCCACAAGAGCGGCACCACGATCGAGTCCGGTATGAGCTGATGATCGACGTCGATCAGACTGATCGCGATGAGCACGCAGCTCAAACCTATCGCCATCAGAGCTTCCCAGCCGAAGCCGAAGCGCCATGCGCAGACGGCGGCCGCCACCGCTGTGAAGAACTCTACGAGCGGATAGCGCACCGCGATCTTCGTCTGGCAGTTTGCACAGCGCGCGCTGAGCAGCAGATAACTCAGTACGGGAATATTCTGCCAGGCCGAGATCGGCTCCCCACAGGACGGGCATCGGGAGCGTGGCACGACGAGGTTGAAGTCGCCTTCCGGCAAATCGGGCGCCGGCGCGCTCTTGAGCTCTTCGCACTGATCGCGCCACTCGCGTTGCATCATGAGCGGCAGGCGGTAGATAACGACATTCAAAAAGCTGCCGATTATCAAAGCGAAGGCAAATGCCACTGCGATGAATACTGCCGGTGCCTGAGCAAATAAATCAGCCATTCTTCGTCTCCAGCGCACTTTGCTGCTGCCCAATAGAAAACGGCGTCCGGAGTTTCCTCCGAACGCCGCAGCAATGCAAATTCGTCATTTGTTCGCTAGATAACCGAACCCATCTTGAAGATCGGCAGGTACATGGCGACAACCAGGCCACCAACGAGTACGCCGAGAATCGCCATGATCATCGGCTCGAGCAGGCTTGAGAGATTGTCGACTGCGTTATCGACATCCTCTTCGTAAAAGTCTGCGACCTTTGACGACATCTCGTCGAGGGAACCGGATTCCTCGCCCACGGCGATCATCTGGATGACCATATTCGGGAACAGGTCCGTGTTTTCCATCGCTTGTTGCAGACGCAAGCCCGTCGATACTTCGTCACGCATTTCGAGTACGCCGACCTCGTAGACGATGTTGCCGGTGGCGCCCGCAACAGACGCCAAAGCCTCAACCAGCGGAACACCTGCTGAAAACATTGTCGACAGCGTACGCGCATATCGCGCGATGGCCGCTTTCTGCAAAATCCCGCCGATGACAGGAATCTTCAGCGACATACGATCGATCCAGTGGCGCATCGGCCGGGAACGCTTCTTGAAATAGAAGAAGGTGCCAAAGCCAGCGCCAATGAGTATGGCGAGGTACCAGCCCTTCTCACGCACAAACACCGACAGGTCGATCACCATGCGCGTAAACGTCGGCAGGTCCGCGCCAAAGCCCTTGAAGAGGTCCTCGAACGCCGGAATGACGAAAATCAGAAGAATCGCAGTCACGACGAATGCGACGACAAGTACGGCGGCCGGGTAGGTCAGCGCTTTCTTGATCTTCTTCTTCAGTGCCTCGGTCTTTTCCTTGTACGTTGCGATCTTGTCGAGCAGGGTTTCGAGAGCACCGGCCTGTTCGCCGGCCTCGACGAGATTAAGAACCAGGTCATCGAAATACAGTGGGTGCTTGGCAAGCGCTTCGGCAAGCGCACTACCGCCCTCGACGTCACCTTTGATCGACATGATCAGTTTCTGCATGGCCGCGTTCTCATGCCCGGTACCGACAATTTCGAACGACTGTACCAGCGGAATACCGGCCGATAACATCGTCGAGAGCTGACGCATGAAAATCGCGATATCTCCGGGCGTGATCTTGCCACCGCCACTGAAAATGCCTTGCGATTGTTTCTTGATACGGGACTGAACGACACCCTGGCGACGCAAATCGGCACGAACGGCAGCCTCACTGGCCGCCATGCTCTTGCCCTTGATTTTCTTGCCCTTTCTGTCGGTCCCTTCCCAGACAAAGGGAGTGTTGCCTGCAACTGCTGTTTCAGCCATGTTTCTTGCCCATAAAACGAGGTGTATACCTACTCAATTGTAACCCGATTGATCTCGTCAAGGCTGGTAACCCCTTCCTTGACTTTGTTCAATCCCGCACGTCGTAAATCGTAGACCCCCTCGGCTGCCGCCTGGTCGGCGATCTGCATGGCGTTGCCGCCCTCCATTATTATCCTGCCCATGGTTTCGGATACTTCCATGACCTGGAAGATGCCAACCCGGCCTTTATAGCCGTCGTTACAACTCTTGCATCCTTTCGCACCGAAAACGGTCAGACCGGCATCGAGATCTTTGGCCTCGAAACCTTCCTTCTCGAGCGCCTCGCGAGGAATGTCCCTGACTTCCTTGCAATTATCGCAGAGACGCCTCGCCAGGCGTTGTGCGATGATCAGGCTCACCGACGTCGCGATTGCGTACGGTTTTACGCCCATGTCGACAAGCCGCGTCAGGGTGCGCGGCGCGTCATTCGTGTGCAGCGTCGACAGCACGAGGTGACCTGTCTGGGCGGCCTTGATCGCGATCTCGGCGGTCTCGAGGTCACGAATCTCACCGACCATTATGACGTCGGGATCCTGGCGCAGAAATGCCTTCAGCGACGATGCAAACGTCAGACCAACCTTGGGATTGACGTTGACCTGGTTGATCCCCGGGAGATTGATTTCAGCGGGGTCTTCTGCGGTCGAAATATTGCGGTCTTCCGTGTTGAGAATATTCAGACCCGTATACAGCGACACCGTCTTACCGGAGCCGGTTGGGCCGGTGACAAGGATCATTCCGTATGGCTTCGCGAGGTGCTTCTCGTACAAGCCGCGCTGATGTTCGTCATAGCCGAGCATCTCGATGCCGAGCTTGGCACTCGATGGATCGAGGATACGCAGGACGATCTTCTCACCGAACAACGTCGGACAGGTATTGACTCGAAAATCGATCGCGCGGTTTTTCGACAGGCGCATCTTGATGCGCCCATCCTGCGGAACCCGCCGCTCGGCGATGTCCATGCGCGACATGACTTTTAGGCGAGCACAGACCTTGTTCGCCAATACGACAGGTGGCTGCGCAACTTCGGACAGGACACCGTCCAGGCGCGTCCTGACGCGGAAATATTTTTCGTACGGTTCGAAGTGAACGTCCGATGCGCCACGTTTTATCGCATCGAGGAGTACTTTGTTGACAAAGCGAACGACCGGCGCATCTTCGATATCGTCGCGATGTACTTCCTCATCATCCTTTTCCTCGCCGGTGATGTCGAGGTTTTCAAGATCGAAGTCATCATCGTCCATCCCGGACATGCTGGTATCGACAGCTTCGATCGCCTTGACGATGCGCTCTTCGAGTTTGTCCTGTTCAACGACGACAGGATCGATGCGCAGCGTCGTCTGGAATTTGATGTCGTCAATGGCCTGCAGGTTGGTCGGGTCAGAGATGCCGAGAAACAGCCGTTGGCCGCGTTTGACGAGCGGAATAACACGGTGCTTGTTGATGAGCTTCTGATCGACTGCGCGCACGACCTCGAGGTCAATCTCGACGGCGTCGAGATCCAAAAGCGGCACGCCGAATTCGTGAGAGGCGGCTACCGCGATCGAGCGGGAATCGGCCAGATCGTTGTTGACCAGATAGGCGACGAGCGGCAGCTTCTCTTTCTTGGCGAGCTCAGTCGCCTCAAGAAGCCTCTCCTCGGAGATCAGTCCGTCCTGCACAAGCCGCCGGGGCAAGCCAGCGAGATTGTTCTGTGATGCCGTCACTGCCATAGGGATAACGATGCTCAAGCGTGCCTTGGAGCATTACAGTCTCACTGATCTAAGTCACCGGATCAACTCGATTTTGTGCGGTCGTTCACAGTTAGGGCATTTGATTAAGTCAAACATCCAAAATGGCCCGCAATGGGCAATGGTGCGCGAGAACTGCCCCGACCGGGCAGGCTAATTACGACAGGCGCTCGGCAGGTAGCGCGTGTCGACGGTTGGCGGCAAATGGACGGCCGTGATCGTAGGGCCGGACATTGGTACTACGCCGACGGGTACCGTGGCAGTTCCACAACGCCAAATGATGCTGCCCGTGCCGGACAGGTACGGCGTCATCGACAAGGTCCGGCCGAAGATATCCTGATGGGCGTCCTTGCCGAACGTAACATCGAGCCGGCCATTGACGACAGCCACCTGACTGACGAACTTGCCCTGGGTGTCGGTCGGAGCCGGCGTCATGCCGGCGGCAACCCTGTCGGCCGGCGGTTCGCCGGTCATATTATAGGCGTCGACAATCGGTGTCTTCGCCGAACCGGCCATGTTCACGCCCTCCGAGACCTGCGTCCTGACGATGTAGGTCTGGTAGGCCGACATGGCCATCGTCGCGAGAATGCCGATAATGGCAACGACGATCATCAGTTCAATCAAGGTGAATCCACGGTTTTGCTTCGTCATATTTTCGCCCCGAGAGCTCCTCACGCCAGACTATGATCCGGATAATACGCGATCGCAATGCGCTGTGCCGGCTTTGCTGCAATCCGCGGTCGAGCAATGTGACGTAAGTCACGTTCGCGCTTCGCGGACAAAAAAAGCCCCGGATCGACCGGGGCTTTTGTGAGCGTTAGCTCCAGGTGTAATCGATCTGAGTGATCTCTTACGGACGGCAAGCGGCCGGCAGATGCTTCGGCACGATGCCAGCGCCAGCGCAGTCCCACTGCACACTACCGGCAGCGGTGGTGTCAGCCGTCAGCGTGATAGCCTGTCCAGAGATCGTCGTGTGCGCGTCGCCACCGTAGGTGACCGTGATGATACCGTCGCCGTTACCAACGGCCACGCTCGCCACGTACTTGCCCACGATCGCGCCTGAAGCGGCGAGGCCGGCATTCGTGTTGCTGCTAGGCATTGTGCCGCGATCCTGGAAGAACTCCGTAACAGCAGCCTTGGCCCCACCCGAGAGGTTCAAACCTTCTGAAACCTGCGCGCGGATCGTGTAGTCCTGGTAAGCAGGAATAGCGATAGCTGCCAAAATACCGATAATCGCGACCACGATCATCAGTTCGATAAGTGTAAAACCTTGTTGCTTCTTCATTTGTCTAGACTCCATGAAAATGAATTGTCGGATCAAAACGGCGCAATGCCTGTACGACAGATAAAGCAAGCGCCGTGCCAAGTTGATCAAAATTACCCTAACTAAATGTTTAACAAGAGTTTTTTTGAAATATAGCAAACGGACTCCACGACAGATTTGTCGCAATTCTCACTCGCTTTGGACACAAATTGTCACAAGGTGACACGAATTGTCAGTGGGCGTCGGTTGACGAAGACGCCGCTTATGTTCAGGGCGCTGACCCCTTGCCGTTCCTACTCGATACCGAGCTTCTTGATCCGATAGCGCAGCTGTCGAAATGACAGGCCCAACAGCCTGGCAGCAGCCGTCTTGTTGTAACGAGTCTTCTCCAACGCCTCCATAATGGCCTGGCGCTGCACATCTTCAACCTGATTGCCGAGATCCGTGCTCGGTAATGCCGATGCGCTGTCCTCGGAGATGGCTGCTGGTCGGATATTCAGATCACTGTCTTTTATCGTGCCGCTGGTGCATAGCGTTACGGCCCGCTCCAGCATATTCTCCAGTTCACGAACATTGCCCGGAAACGAGTACGTCAGCAGCGCTCTCCTGGCGCTGTCATCCAATTCGATGTTCGGGCGCAGTTTGCCGAGTATGTGTTCCGCCAGAGCGATAACATCATCGTTGCGATCGCGCAGAGCCGGCACCGGAAGCTCGATCACGTTGATGCGGTAGTAAAGATCTTCGCGAAACTCACCGTCCGCCACCATTTTCCCGAGCTGCTTGTGCGTTGCCGACAATATGCGCGCATTGGCCTGTTGCTCTTTCGATGAACCGACCGGTCGTACCGTCTTTTCCTGAATGACACGCAGTAATTTGACCTGCATCGACAGTGGCAGGTCGGCGATTTCATCGAGGAACAGGGTGCCGCCATCGGCGCTTTGCACCAGACCCGTCTTGTCGCGGACCGCGCCTGTAAAGCTCCCCTTGAGATGGCCAAAGAACTCGCTTTCCATCAGCTCTGCCGGAATGGCGCCGCAGTTGACCGGTACGAAGGGCCCGTCAGCCCGCGGTCCGCTCTCGTGAATCAGGCGTGCAACGAGTTCCTTGCCGGTACCCGATTCGCCCGATATATGCACCGGGGCTTGCGATCTGGCGACCTTGTCGATCATTTCACGCAGTTCGCGCATGGGCGCGGAATCGCCCTGGAGTCGGGATTGCTGCTCGTGGCCCTTGTCCAGCTTAAGCGCGTTTTCGACAATGCTCCTGAGGTTGGCCAGATCCAGCGGCTTCGAGATGAAGTCGAATGCGCCGAGTTTGAGCGCCTGCACGGCCGTCTCGACATTGCCATGCGCGGTGATGACGGCAACGGGGACGGTGGGCGCATTTGTCTGCATCCATTCGACGAGTTCGAGGCCATCGCCATCGGGAAGCCGCATGTCGGTCAGGCACAGGTCGAAGCGCGTGGAGCCCAGCAGTTTCTTCGCGCTTGTGACATCTGCCGCAGTCTCGGTCTGAATGTCCATGCGACCGAGAGTCAGTGACAGGAGCTCGCATATATCCGGTTCGTCATCGATGACGAGTGCTAGTGGTTGGCTCATGCTTTATTCAGATTCCCATCTGTCCGGATCCGCAAAGACGATACGGAAGATACTGCCGCCGCCGGGCCGGTCAAGGTGCAACAACGTTGCCCTGTTGAGCTCACAAAGCTCACGTGAAATGTACAGGCCCAGACCGGTGCCGCCCGAGCGTTCAGTGTAGAACGGCTCGAACATTTTCTCGGCCGTGGAGGCATCAACTCCGAGCCCGTGGTCGAGGACCTCGACATAGGGCCGACCCTGGCCCTGTATGCGGTCGGCCTGGACCTCGACGAGGATTCCGCCGGTTTCGCTCGCATACTTCACGGCATTGTCGCAGAGATTCCACAGCACTTGTCGAAGGTGAGAGGTGTCCATGCGGACTTCGAGATCCTGCGGCACGCTGCCGATCGTGAATTCGCCCTCCTGCAGCTCGAGCGTGCGCGAAAATTCCTGAGCGAAATCCTCCAGCCATGGCCCGAGTCTGAATCGTTCGGGACGACTCGACTCGCGTCTCGACAGCTGCAAGACATTATCGATGATATGGCTGACGCGGCTCGAGTGCGACTCGATGATTTCGGTCAGACGCCTGTCATCGTCAGCGAGGCCGGCTGATTCGCGCAGCAGTTGTGCCGCGTGGCTCATCGCACCGACCGGATTTCGAATTTCGTGCGCAATACTGGCACTCAGGCGGCCCAGTGAGGCCAGTTTCGACTGTTGCACGCGCTCATTCATCAGACTGGCGTCCTCGAGAAAGACCAACACCGGTCCTTTGCGCACGCCATCCTTGCCGAGCGGGGCGAGGTGGGCGGTGACACGCAGATTACTGCCTTGTGTGATGACGGTGAATTCGTGGTGCGAGGACAAGTCGGGGTTGGCCCGCCATTCGTGAATGTAGTCATTAAGAGGCTCGAAAACGCTGCGCAATGGCAATCCGCTGATCTTATCCGTTGCGCCAAGCAATTGCGTCGCCGAGGCGTTGCTCAGGCGAATCCGGTCGTCGTCGTCAACAACGACGATGCTTTCGCGCAGGTGTTGCACGATGTATTCATTGAGTTCCGACAGGTTTTGCAGATCGACACCGCGTTGACGTGCCAGCGCCTCACTGGCCTGGATCCGCCGGCCGAGCGGCCGCGCCGCCAGCGCCAGCGCAAAAATGACGGCACTGAGAATGCCGGCCGCCGGGTAGTTGGATGTCGAGCTGAGGCCGCCAAGTTGCGAAAACGCCTGCTCGCCGAGTATGGCGAACGTGGCGAGTGCCGCCAGGATGGTTGGATACTGGATGGGCAGGACCAGACTGCCGGCACCGACGAAGACGATCAACAAGCCACCAAGACCGCTCGATATGCCACCGCTGGCGTGCATAAGAATGACGATAGCGCCGATATCGACCAGCAGTTGCGCGGTGGCCTGGATGCTCGCGGCCGGCCAGCGGCGCCTGAGCGCAATGGTGGACGCCACCGCAAATATCAGGTAGCCGGCGGCGCTGATCCAAAAAAGAGTCGGAAACGCGTCGCCGAAGACCCGCTGTTCGGGAGCGATGAAGAAGAGCGCCAGCAAGGCAACGGCGATAAGTACGCGAAAGGTGCTCAGCGTACCCAGAACGCGCCAGGACAGATCGGGCTCCTCGGCGGCGCGCAGCAAGGCCTCCCGGCTGGTGCGCAGCGTTTGCCCGCTGCTAATGTCCGATATCGACTGATTCACCGATTATTTCTACCTGAATTTGCTGCCGCCGCTGCGGGTTGCGCCGATTGTAGACGAAGGCCGACATCATTGCGGCCAATCCAGTACCGAAATCTTTTTGCTTCATTCCGGGCTTTGCTCCAAAATACGCCGGATTTTGTGCATCTCAGCGCACGACACTGAAGAAACTTCCATGAATCTGCACGAATACCAATCCAAGCGATTGTTTGCTGATTACGGCATCCCGGTTCCAAAGGGCATTCCGGCGAAAAGTCCGAATGAGGCCGTGGATGCGGCCAAGGAGCTCGGCGGCGACCTTTGGGTGGTTAAAGCACAGGTGCATGCCGGCGGACGTGGCAAAGCCGGCGGCGTCAAGCTCGCGCGCAGCAGGGAAGAAGTTCACGAATTCGCCAAAGGCATGCTCGGCACGCAGTTGGTCACGCACCAGTCCGGCCCGGAAGGTTTGCCTGTCAACGTCGTGTACGTGGAGGACGGATCCGACATCGACCGTGAACTGTACCTGTCAATGCTGGTCGACCGTGAAGTCAGTCGGGTTGCGTTCATCGCGTCTGCCGCCGGAGGCATGGATATCGAGCAGGTTGCCGAGCAGACGCCGGAGAAAATCTTCACCATCGCCATCGCGCCGGACGCGGGACTTCAGGACTATCAGGCTCGCCAGCTGGCCTATGGCCTGGAGCTGAACAAGCAGCAAATGCGTCAATTCGGCGCGCTGATCAAGCGCATGTACACCTTGTACACGGAGTCGGACGCGACGCTGGTCGAAGTCAATCCGCTGATCGTGACGAAAAGCGGTGATGTGGTTGCGCTGGATGCCAAGATCAACATTGATGGCAACGCGCTGTACCGGCAGCCCAAACTTGTCGATCTGCGCGATCTCACGCAGGAAGACCCCAAGGAACGCGAAGCGGCGGCTCACGACCTCAATTACGTGTCCCTGGATGGGGATATCGCGTGCATGGTCAATGGTGCGGGCCTCGCGATGGCGACGATGGACCTTATCAAGCTGCACGGCGGTGAACCGGCGAATTTTCTCGATGTCGGTGGTGGCGCGACAAAGGAGCGCGTGGCCGAGGCGTTCAAGCTGATCCTGTCAAATAAGAACGTTGCGGCGATTCTGGTCAATATCTTCGGCGGGATCGTTCGTTGCGACCTGATCGCCGAGGGCATCATTGCGGCTGTGCGGGAAGTCGGGGTCAGCGTGCCCGTCGTCGTTCGTCTGGAAGGCACGAATGTCAACAAAGGACGTGAGCTGCTCGCGAACAGCGGGCTGGATATCATCGCGGCAGACGATCTGACCGATGCAGCCAGGAAAGTGGTCGCAGCGGCGGCCTGAGTATTAGACATGAGTATTCTGGTCAACAGGAACAGTAAGGTCATCTGCCAGGGATTGACTGGCAGCCAGGGGATATTCCACACCGAACAGTGCATTGACTATGGCACACAGGTTGTCGGCGGTGTTACGCCGGGACGGGGTGGAGAGCAGCACCTCGGCGTGCCGGTCTTCAATACCATGCGTGATGCCGTTCGCGCTACAGGGGCGGACGTCAGCATGATCCTGGTGCCGCCACCGTTTGCCGCGGATGCCATTCTCGAAGCGGCGGACGCAGGTGTGAGCCTCGTTGTCTGCATTACCGAAGGCATTCCGGTGCTGGACATGGTCAAGGTCAAGTCGGCATTGCGTGACTACGACTGCCGTCTGATCGGACCGAATTGTCCGGGCATCATTACGCCCGAGCAATGCAAGATCGGGATCATGCCTGGCTTTATACACAAGCCCGGACGCGTCGGCGTTGTGTCGCGATCCGGCACACTGACCTATGAGGCGGTTTACCAGACGACGAATAACGGTCTGGGACAGACGACCTGCATCGGCATTGGTGGTGACCCGGTGCGTGGCATGAACTTCATCGACTGTCTGGAATTATTCGAAGCCGACCCGGATACCGACGGTATTATCATGGTTGGCGAAATTGGTGGAACCGATGAAGAAGCGGCAGCCGAATACATACAGTCGAACGTGTCCAAACCGGTGGTTGCGTATATTGCCGGGGTCACGGCACCGCCGGGCAAACGCATGGGGCACGCAGGTGCGATTGTCGCTGGCGGAAAAGGTACGGCGGCTGACAAATTCAAGGCGCTCGATGCCGCCGGCGTTGCGACCGTGCGATCGCCAGCCGAACTCGGCAGCAAGATGCAGGAGGTTCTTGGCGGCTAGGTCGGATCGCGAGGCGGCGATAGCCCAATGAACAGCAAAGTAACAGTCGCGCTGGCGCAGATTGATCTGGCGGTCGGCGATGTTGCCGGCAACACGTCCAGAATCATGGCCTGTGCCGGGCGAGCCCGCGACGAACTGCAGGCGGATCTGGTCGTCTTCCCGGAACTCAGTGTCTGTGGCTATCCGCCGGAGGATCTTCTGTTTCACGCCGGGCTGCGCAACAGGACTGAGCAAGCGGTTGCGGAGATCCGTGATGCCGTGCGCGGTATCGCCATCCTGATCGGCTTTCCCGAATACGTCGGGGACAACATCTACAATAGCTGCGCCGTTTTTTCGGATGGCAAAGTCCTATGCAGCTACCGCAAGCATTTGTTGCCCAATTATCGCGTCTTTGACGAAGAGCGCTACTTCACGGCGGGCAGTCAGGCCGCAGTGTTTCGACTCAACGGCATCCGTATCGGCGTGGCGATCTGCGAGGACATCTGGCAGCCCGGTCCGATCGCGGCTTCGCGCAGCGCCGGCGCTGAATGTGTCGTGGTTATCAACGGCTCTCCGTACGAGGTCGGGGCGCAGAAGCGGCGTGAAGAGACCGTGCGTGCCCGCAATCTCGAGTCCGGCATACCGATTCTGTATTTGAATATGGTCGGTGGCCAGGACGAGCTCGTCTTCGATGGCGGCACGTTTGCCATGGATGGCGATGGCAGCCTGCGATTGCGGGCCCCGGCGTTTGACGAGGGTCTGCATACGGCGATTCTCACTGCCAGCGCGAGAGGTGTCGTGACAGAATCCGCAGAAATCGTCGAGCACCTGTCCAAAGAAGCGAGCGTCTACAAGGCCTTGCTGAGCGGGACTCGGGACTATGTCGACAAGCACGGATTTGCCGGTGTCGTCATCGGCCTGTCCGGCGGCATCGATTCTGCGCTGGTTCTCTGCATCGCCTGCGATGCCCTTGGACCGGAGCGCGTGCATGCCGTGATGATGCCGTACCAGTACACGTCGACCATGAGCCAGGAGGACGCGGCCACGCAGGCGTCGGCCCTGGGCGTGAACTACGATGTCATTTCCATCGCGCCGATCTATGACGCGACGGTTCGGCAACTCGAACCACTCTTCGAGGGCCGTGAAAAGGATGTGACCGAAGAAAATATTCAGGCACGGTGTCGGGGCATATTGCTTATGGCGATCTCGAACAAGACCGGCCGCATGCTGTTGACAACAGGCAACAAAAGCGAGATGGCGGTTGGCTACGCGACCTTGTATGGCGATATGGCCGGCGGCTTTGCGCCGATAAAAGACTGCAGCAAGACACTCGTGTATCGACTGGCGCGGTATCGCAATTCGCTCGGTGAAGTCATTCCGGAGCGAGTCATCACACGTGAGCCATCAGCGGAGCTGCGCGCGGAACAGCGAGATAGTGACTCATTACCCGCCTACGACATACTTGATCCGATCCTCGAGTCCTTCATCGAAGAGGATCTGTCGGTCGATGAAATCGTCGCGCGTGGCTATGACCGCGCTACCGTGGTACGAATTCTGGAAATGGTCAAACGAAACGAATACAAGCGGCGCCAGGCGCCTCCGGGGATACGCATCAGCAGTCGGGCTTTCGGTCGCGACTGGCGCTACCCGATCACATCCGGTTACCGGTTTCCGAGTTAACTTTCGTTCGGGAAGTTAAGTGCGAGTACGCGCCGGGTGTCGGCCGCGAGTTCTGACATGCCCATCTTTTCGTAGGCTTCGGCCATGATTCGAAGTGATTCTGCATTACCGTCTGCGCCGTTGTATTCCTCGAGCGCACTCTTGGCCCGGTTCACGGCAGCGATGAATGCGCCGCGTCGCAGGTAGTAGTCGGCGACATGGTTTTCATACGCTGAGAGGCGGTTCTTCAAATACACCATGCGCAATTCGGCATCGGGCGCATACTGGCTCGCCGGGTACCGCTCCACCAGCCGGCGCAACGATGAATAGGCCAAATCGACATCTTTCGGCGGACGCTCGGTGACGTCCTTCCTGAACCGCCGCTCGAGGAACCCGGCCTCGCCCTCGAAATACGACAAGGCTCTGATGTACAGCGCATAGTCGACGCGTTCGTGAATCGGGTTTTCGCGCATGAACGTGTCTGCGGCCTCCACGGCCTGCTCTTTCTGACCAGACTTGTAATACGCGTACATGAGCTCAAGCTGGATCTGCCGGCTCAGCTCACTGAACGGGTAGCGCGCCTGGATGGCTTCGAAAATCTGAATACCACGACGGTAATTCTTGCGCGCGACAGCCTCTCTGGCATCTTCGTAAGCATCTGTCAGGCTTTCGACAACGGTCTGTTGCTCGTCGTTGCCGGCGCAGCCGACCGCCCCGGCTGTAATCGCCAAAATGATCGCCACCCGCAGCAATCCCGCTGAGCGCATGGCGAATTTCCTGATCGTTGTTGATGTGCTCATGCTGCTTTGTACGTCCAATGACCGCTGATTCTCTGATTCGGCTGTGCCCCTGGGCCGGCCAAGTCGGCGAGTATACCGTAGACTTGGCGCTGCAATGAACGCAGATCCCACTATAAGGACAATCCCCATCGAGAGCGCCGGCCAACGCTTGGACCAGGCACTGGCGAAGTTGTTTCCGGAATATTCGCGCAGCCGGCTGAAGGCATGGCTGCTCGAGGGTTCGATCAGCGTCGATGGCGGCAGTCCGAGGCCCCGTGATGCGGTGCATGGCGGTGAGACCGTGGTATTGCAGGCTGAACCGGCGGTCAGCGTAGCGGCGGAGCCCGAGCCGATTCCGCTCGATATCGTGTACGAGGACGAAGCGCTGATCGTGATCAACAAGCCCGCGGGTCTGGTCGTGCACCCGGGCGCGGGCAATTCGCGTGGCACACTGATGAACGGTCTGCTGCACCATGCTGCCGAGTTGGAGGAATTGCCGCGTGCCGGCATCGTGCATCGTCTCGACAAGGACACGAGCGGTCTGCTGCTGATCGGCAAGTCCTTAACGGCGCATACAGCTTTGGTGAGACTATTGGCTGAACGGGAGATCTCCCGTTATTACCTGGCTGTCTGCAACGGGGTCCTCACGGGGGGCGGCACCATCGACGCACCGATAGGACGTCACCGCATTGATCGCAAACGCATGAGCATTCGCGACGACGGCAAGAGAGCGATCACGCACTACACAGTGCTCGAGCGATTCGCCGCGCACACCTATGTGCGGGTGAAACTCGAGACCGGCCGGACGCATCAAATTCGGGTGCATTTCGCTCATCGACGCCACGCGCTGCTCGGTGACCCAATGTACGGGGGCCGTCTCGCACTGCCGGCTGGTGCCGGTGACCACCTGATCGCCACGCTGCGCCGTTTTCGGCGCCAGGCCTTGCATGCCGCCAAGCTCGAGTTGCGGCATCCGCACAGCGGCGAGCTATTGAGCTTCGAGGTGTCACCACCGGACGACTTTGCGCATCTTGTCACGGCGCTGCGGGAGGACGCGGCTTGAACAGTGGCTGGATCCGTGCGGACTGGCCTGCTCCCGGCGGAGTGCTTGCAGGCACGACGCTGCGGGGCAGCCGCTTCGAGCTACCCGCTGAACCTCAGTGGCTCAATCAGGTGCACGGCGCGGACGTCGTCTACGCCGGGTCACCGGATTTTGACGAAGGTCCGCCGAACGCCGATGCGATTGTCACGGACAAGGCCGGCGTATGCTGTGCCGTGCGCACGGCGGACTGCCTGCCGCTGCTCCTGTGCTCGGCGCATGGCACCGAGATCGCCGCTGTGCATGGCGGATGGCGTGGTCTCGCCGCAGGAGTCATCGAAAAGACGATTGCCGCGATGTCGACACCGCCAGGCAATATTCTCGCGTGGCTTGGACCGGCAATCTCGCAAAGCGCCTTCGAAGTGGGCGGCGAGGTGCGCGCTGCATTCCTCAGTGATGACGCAGCGGCCGTTGACGCGTTCACAGTGAACGACCGCGGCCGCTGGCAGGCCGATCTGTACAAGCTGGCTGCGCAGCGCCTGACTCGTGCCGGTGTCAGCCGGGTCTTCGGCGGCGGTCTGTGCACCCATGCCGACGCGGAGCGCTTCTACTCGTATCGACGCGACGGCGAGACGGGACGGATGGTCAGCTTCATCTTTCGACGCGTCTGGCCGATAGGTCAGGGGTCAGATCCCTCTCGCCCGACCGGGCTCTGACCCACATGGGGAAAACCCTTGAAAATGGCGTGTTTGCCGCAATTTCAAGGGGAGTTTTGACACCGGGCGACCGGCACGGGGATCTGCAATGCGAATGGACAAACTAACCAGCAAGTTTCAGATGGCGCTCGCAGAAGCGCAGTCTCTTGCTGTCGGGCGCGATCACCAGTTCATCGAGCCCGCGCACGTTATGGTGGCACTTCTTGATCAGCAAGGCGGGACCGTTCGCGGCCTGCTGACGAAGGCCGGCGTTAACGTCAACCTCCTGCGTTCGCAGCTTGGCGACGCCGTTGACCGCCTGCCGAAGGTCGAGGGGGCGGGCGGTGACGTCCATATCGGCAACGAGCTTTCGAAGCTCTTCAATCTCACCGACAAGCTTTCGCAAAAGCGCAACGACCAGTACATCTCCAGTGAGTTGTTTGTCCTCGCGGCAATGGATGACAAGTCGCCCTTGCTGCCGGTCATGCAGCAGGCGGGGGCGGTTCGTGGTGCGCTCGAAAAGGCGATTGACGATCTGCGTGGCGGTCAGCAAGTCAACGATCCGAATGCCGAGGACACCCGCCAGGCGCTCGAGAAATACACAATCGATCTGACCGAGCGCGCCGAGCAGGGCAAGCTCGACCCGATCGTTGGTCGTGACGACGAGATTCGCCGCACGATTCAGATTCTGCAGCGCCGCACAAAGAATAATCCCGTGCTGATCGGCGAGCCGGGTGTCGGCAAGACCGCCATCATCGAAGGACTTGCACAGCGCATCGTGAATAACGAGGTTCCTGAAGGACTGCGTAACAAACGAATTCTGTCACTCGACATGGGTTCATTGATCGCCGGCGCAAAGTTTCGGGGTGAATTCGAAGAACGCCTCAAGGCGGTACTGAGCGACCTGGCCAAACAGGAGGGCCAGATCATTCTGTTCATCGATGAACTGCACACGATGGTGGGCGCCGGCAAGGCCGAAGGCGCCATGGATGCGGGCAACATGCTCAAACCCGCACTGGCGCGTGGCGAGTTGCACTGCGTCGGTGCGACGACGCTCGACGAATACCGAAAGTACCTGGAGAAGGACGCGGCGCTCGAAAGGCGCTTCCAGAAGGTGCTGATTGAAGAACCGACGGTCGAAGACACGATTGCAATATTGCGCGGACTCAAAGAACGCTACGAAATCCACCATGGCGTCGAAATTACCGACCCGGCGATCGTCGCGGCGGCAACGCTGTCGCATCGTTACATCAGCGATCGCCAGCTACCGGACAAGGCGATCGATCTGGTGGACGAAGCGGCATCGCGCATTCGTATCGAGATTGACTCGAAACCAGAAGCGATGGACAGGCTGGAGCGGCGCATCATACAGCTCAAGATCGAACGCGAAGCGCTGAAGAAGGAATCCGATGAAGCATCGCGCAAACGGCTCGAGGATATCGAGACGCAGCTTTCCGATCTGGAGAAGGAATTCTCGGATCTCGAGGAAATCTGGAAGTCCGAGAAAGCGGCGATGCAGGGCACTGCGCACATCAAGGAGGAACTCGAGCGAGCTCGCCTCGAGTTGGAGACGGCGCATCGCGCCAACGATCTCGCGCGCATGTCGGAATTGCAGTACGGCCGCATACCGGAGCTCGAAAAGCAGCTCGAGGGTGCGGTTCAGGCGGAAAGCAAGGGCACGACGCTGCTGCGCAACAACGTAACCGAAGAGGAAGTTGCCGAGATCGTGTCGAAATGGACGGGCATTCCGGTATCCAAGATGCTCGAGGGTGAAAAAGACAAGCTGTTGCAGATGGAGTCGGTTGTGCAACAGCGTGTTGTGGGACAGACGGAGGCCGTCACCGCTGTCGCAAATGCGATCCGCCGGTCCCGGGCAGGGCTCTCGGACCCGAGACGGCCGATCGGCTCGTTCCTGTTCCTCGGGCCCACAGGTGTCGGCAAGACGGAACTGACCAAGGCGCTTGCAAATTTCATGTTCGATACCGACGACGCGATGGTTCGCCTCGACATGTCTGAATTCATGGAGAAGCACTCGGTAGCTCGATTGATCGGTGCGCCCCCCGGCTACGTGGGTTATGAAGAGGGTGGTTATCTGACCGAGGCCTTGCGGCGTCGCCCGTATTCGGTGATCCTGCTCGATGAAGTGGAAAAAGCGCATCCCGACGTGTTCAACGTGTTGCTGCAGGTGCTCGATGATGGACGTCTCACCGACGGCCATGGGCGTACCGTTGACTTTCGAAACGCCGTCATCGTTATGACCTCGAATCTCGGCTCTCAAATGATTCAGGAAATGGCCGGCGAGGAACAATACGACAAGATGAAGGCAGCCGTAATGGAGGTGGTCGGCACTCATTTCCGTCCGGAATTCATTAACCGGGTTGACGATGTTGTGGTGTTCCATCCACTGAGCCGGGAACACATTCGGCTTATCGTCGATATTCAGCTGGGCTACCTGCGCGAGCGTCTCGCCGATCGTGACATGCGCATCCACCTTTCCGATGCTGCAAGAGACAAGCTGGCGGCGGCCGGCTTCGATCCGGTCTATGGGGCGCGGCCACTGAAGCGGGCTATTCAGCAGCAGATCGAGAATCCGTTGGCTCAGGAGATTTTGCAGGGTAAATTCCAGCCGGGTGATGCTATCGAGGTCGGCGTTGCGGAAGATCGCCTCGAATTTCAGAACGCCGCCTAGCTTTTGGAGGCACAGGCACGCTAATTCCGCGAATTCCGGGTGTCTGTGCCACTAATTTCAATATAATGCGCCGACCATTTAGGAGGTATATGCATGCCGATCTACGAGTATGCCTGTCGGGAATGTGATCACACGCTGGATGCGCTGCAGAAAATTGCGGACGCGCCGCTCGTGGATTGCCCGCAATGCGGCGAACCGGGCCTGAAGCGCCTGTTGTCTGCACCGCGCTTCCGCCTCAAAGGGCAGGGCTGGTACGAGACCGATTTCAAAAAGGACAATCAGCGTAATCTGCACGGCGAGAAGGACTCATCGAAGCCGAAGGACAAGCCAGTGAGCGAGAAAAGTACTGACAAGGCGAAACCCGAGTCGTCACCCGATAGCAAGACCAGCAAGGCCTGATGTTGCCATGATGAAGCGCCTGCGCCGTTATCTCGTTGCTGGTTTGCTGGTGTGGTTGCCGCTCGGCATCACCTACCTGTTATTGCGATTTCTCATCGGCCTGATGGACAGGTCGCTGAAGTACGTGCCGGACCGTTTCTTGCCGGAGGCCTGGCTCGGCGTTTCGGTTCCGGGGCTCGGCGTCATACTGACAATAATTATCTTGCTCGTGACGGGATTGCTTGCGGCCAATTTTGTCGGCCGCAGCGTTGTGAGTGGCTGGGAATCGATCATGGAGCGCATCCCGATCGTTCGCTCGATTTATTCCGCAGCGAAAAACTTTGCAGAAATCGTGTTTTCGGAATCTGGCAATGCCTTCAGCAAAGTGTTGCTCGTCGAGTACCCGCGCAAGGGCATCTATTCACTGACATTTCAGACGGCGAGCGATGTGGGTGAAATACAGGGCCGCACGGGTGAAGAGGTCGTGGCCTGTTTCGTGCCAACCACGCCAAATCCGACCTCGGGCTTCATTATCATCGTGCCCAAGAAAGATGTGATCGAACTGGACATGGAGATCGATGAAGCCGTGAAGCTGATTATGTCGCTGGGCGTCGTTGTACCGACATGGTCGAAAGACACGACAGGCGAACTCCCGTTGAAAATGCCGAAGGACCCGCCGTGAGCCGGACATTACCTGTCTTCATGGCTCGCTTCGCGGCACTGTACTGCCGATAGGCCATGTCCCGCCCAGGGCTGACGGACAGGACGCAGCGGCGGTTGTATATTCACGGCTCACACCGTACCATTCCGCCACTTTTTTTGGCCTGTTCACACGGAATTCAATATGCGCAGCCACTATTGCGGACAAGTTGACGAGACACTGATCGGGCAGGACGTTGCGGTCTGTGGTTGGGTGCATCGGCGCCGCGACCATGGCGGCGTTATTTTCGTTGATTTACGCGACCGCGAAGGCCTTCTGCAGGTCGTGTTCGACCCGGATCGTCCCGGGATTTTTGCGGAGGCAGAGCGCATTCGCGGTGAGTATGTGCTGGCTGTCAGGGGGCTCGTCCGCGAGCGACCCGAGGGCACCGTCAATCCGAACATGAAAACCGGGCGGGTCGAGGTCCTTGCACAGGAATTGACCGTGCTGAATCGTGCAGAGACGCCGCCGTTCCATCACGACGAGCAGGCCAATGAAGAGTTGCGACTCAAGTACCGCTACCTCGATTTGCGCCGTGAAGACATGCTTGGCAACCTGCGTCTGCGCCATAAGGTTACGATGGCGATGCGCGAGTTCCTGGACGGCGACGGTTTCGTGGATGTCGAAACACCGATGTTGACGCGGGCAACGCCCGAGGGTGCGAGGGATTACATCGTCCCGAGCCGTACCAATCCGGGTAAGTTTTTCGCGCTGCCGCAGTCGCCGCAAATCTTCAAGCAGTTACTCATGATGTCGGGGCTTGATCGTTACTACCAGATTGTCCGCTGCTTTCGTGATGAGGACCTTCGTGCCGATCGGCAGCCCGAGTTCACGCAGCTCGATATAGAAATGAGTTTTGTGGATGAGACGGTTGTGACAGGCGAAATGGAGGGGCTCCTGCGACACCTGTTCAAGCGGGTGCTCGACGTCGACTTGCCGTCGCCGTTTCCACGCATGACCTACGCCGAGGCGATGCACCGCTACGGTTCTGACAAACCCGATTTGCGTATCGGCCTGGAGCTTGTCGAAGTGTCCGACTTGCTGGATACGGTCGAATTCAAGGTATTCGCCGGGCCGGCAGCGGATCCGGAAGGCCGGGTTGCCGCGATTTGCCTGCCCGCCGGCAACGAGCTGACGCGCAAGGAGATCGACGGTTACACCGAGTACGTTGGCCGTTTCGGCGCGAGAGGGCTGGCCTATATCAAGGTCAATGATGTCAGCGCCGGGCGCGACGGGCTGCAGTCGCCGATCATGAAATTCCTGCCGGACGATGCCGTGGACGGAATTCTGGAACGGACCGACGCAAAAAGCGGCGACCTGATCTTTTTTGGAGCTGACAAAGCCCGTGTGGTCAACGATGCGCTGGGTGCACTGCGCGTGAAACTCGGTGAAGATCGCGGCCTCGTCGCCGAAGGCTGGGCGCCGCTGTGGGTCGTCGACTTCCCGATGTTCGAAAAAGATGCGCAGACGAAACGCTGGACTGCGTTGCACCATCCGTTCACAGCCCCGGCCGTCAATGATGCCGATGCACTGCGCGCTGATCCGGGCAACGCATTGTCGCGGGCGTATGACATCGTGCTGAACGGCTCGGAGATTGGTGGCGGCTCGATTCGTATCCACGATAAGGCCATCCAGTCCGCGGTTTTCGATTTGCTCTCGATCAGCAAGGAAGAGGCGAAGGAGAAATTCGGTTTCCTGCTGCGTGCACTAGAGTTTGGCTGCCCGCCGCACGGTGGTATCGCCTTTGGACGCGATC